>NZ_DBMALT010000015.1:0-59465 GCF_057870745.1 Parasutterella sp.
GGTCTCTCGAAATAAGGGGCTGGCCCGGGAGACCAAATTTAAAAAATCGTAACCTGTTCCGCGGAACAGGGAATGTTGTTCCAAGACCGTATCCTGCGACAGTTTTTCCCTTTATAGAAATGATTCTTTAAAGAAAAGCTTTTGGGATCTAAAAAACAAACTTTAAGAAATTTAAAAAGGTCAATCAAAAGATTCGGAAGGGGGGTAAACTATCAGTAAGTTAACTGTTTAGCATTAAAGAAAGGCCAGAGGTAGGAACAAAATTGGCTTTTCAAATGATGTCGCTTCGGCTTTCGTATTTCTTCCCAACGCCAGGGTACGAGTTTTCAAGACGTCACCGGCTTGATCCTAACTAAGATACAAATAGCTAAGAAGTCAAATGAACGCCTTGAAGCACCTCAAGATGTTTTTTCTCTAAGGGTCGAAGATCATCGACAATTTCTTCATACAAACCTTTTCGACAGATTCGCATAAACTTTAGGGAAGGACCGTCGCTGATAGAAATTTTTGTCAAGGTTTCTGGCAATGATTCCGTAGCAGGCCGAGGTAACAATGCAAATCCTCTCCCTAAGCCAACATGCGCACTTTGCGCAAAATAATTGCGGATGCTATGGTTGGTTTTTATTTCAAACCCCCACTTTCTGGCCAGGGTGCTCATGATCCGATAGAGGTCTGGGGACACGTCAGAAGCAATACATACGCAGTCCTCCCCTTTCAACTGCTTCATTCGAATTTGTTCATAATTTGCTAAAGGGTGCTCATTTGAAACAACACAGACGCATTCAATTTCTGCAATTGTTTCGGTAACTAATCCGCTATTTTCAAAGGGTTCCGCATATGCATAACCGATATCCAATTTTTTATCTTTGAGCAGATTAGGGACATTGATACTCTCTATTTCCAAGAAGTCGAAACGGTCATTGGAGAATTTTTTGCTTAATTTAAGAATGATAGGAACAGCGAATAAATGAATTGCCCAAGAGAAAGTGCCTATTAGGATTTTTCCTCTTTTCCCTGCCAAACTAGCTTGGACCTCCGAGAAAAAGTCGTCTGTTTGATTCAAAAAATTCTCAACTAACGGGAAAAGTCTTTCCCCTTCTTTTGTCAAAGTAAGCTTTCGAAAAGACCGATCTATCAGCTGCTTTCCTAACTTAGCTTCCAGATTCTGAATTTGCATTGAAAGAGGCGGCTGGCTCATATTCGCAATCGCAGCGGCCTTTGTAAAACTCTTTTCCCGGGCGACCAAGTAAAATAGCCAGAAGGCATGTAGAGACTTAAGATCCATATATTAATCGAATGATAGGTATAAGTTAATAGTATTTCCATATTCTACAGAGGGATCCTAGAATACCGCGTGTTAGCTCAGCCTTCGGCATGACTAATTTACCAAGGAGAATTATTATGAAAACCACATCCCTAAGTGCGGCTATCGCATTAGCCGTATTTTCAACCGGTGCATATGCCTACACACCGGGCACTTACACAGCCGCTATTGCTGGTCAGAACGGTCCGGTCAAAGTCGAAGTCACGACTTCTGCTGACAAGATTCTTTCCGTTAAGATCGTTGATCAAAAAGAAACTGAAGGTATCGGGTCCAAGGCAGTTGCAGCACTTCCGGCCGAAATCGTTAAAGCGCAGTCTGCCAATGTTCAAAGCATTGCAGGTGCGTCTGTCTCTTCTGCCGCTATTAAGAAAGCTGTTCAAGAATGCCTGAATCAAGCTCAGGGCAAAAAAGCAGCTCCGCTCGCCCTCAAGAACGGCACTTTTGAAGGAAAGGCTTACGGCAACAACGGTTGGCTTACTGTTGAAGTCACCATCAAAGACAACAAGATTACTGACATCAAAACACCAGGCCAGAGAGAAACGAAGTATTTAGGCGATACAGCTATCCGCGAAATCGGTAAAGACGTTCTTCAGTACCAGACACTCAATGTCGACAACGTCGCCGGTGCTACCGTCACCAGTACCGCTCTGAAAACCGCAATCGCTCAGGCTATTGAAAAAGCCGGCGGTGATATCGCTGCATTCCAGAAACCGGTTCCTGAAAAGATTAAAAAAGTTGTCGGTATTACCAAGGGCAGTGCAGACCTTATCATCGTCGGTGCAGGGGGCGCCGGTCTTTCCGCTGCTGTTACGGCTAAAGATTTAGGCGTCAAGAACGTTCTGGTCTTGGAAAAGATGCCCGTGATCGGCGGAAACACACTTCGCTGCGCATCTGCATTTAATGCAGCTGACCCTGATAGACAGAAAGCGCTTCCGATGACCGAAACACTGAAGGAAGCTGTGGTTAAAGCAATCAGCGAAAAACCTGTCAGCGAAGAACACGCCAAGCTAATGGCCGACGTCAAAGCCAAGTATGAAGCCTACTTGAAGAGCGGTTCTAAGACTCTCTTTGATTGCCCTGAATGGCATGCTCTCCAAACTTATAACGGCGGCGACAAAGTCGGTCAGATTCCTCTGATCAGGCAGTATTCCAACAATGTACTCGATACGCTGCACTGGATGCAGTCTAAAGGTTCTCCTGTGATGGACCGCGTCAGCCAGGGCGCTGGCGCTCTCTGGCAGCGTACACACCAGCTCGATGCTCCTGCAGGTCTCGGCCTGATTGATCCTCTGTATCAGTCTGCCGTCAAACAGGGCGTTAACTTCAAGCTGGGTATGCGCGTTCAGGACCTTATCCTCAATGACAAGGGCCGCGTGATCGGCGTGACTGCAACCGACAAGGTTGGCAATAAGTACGAATTCACATCCAAGGACGGTGTCATTCTGGCTACCGGCGGCTATTCCCAGAACAAAGAAATGCGTCGGAAGTCTGCTCCGCACCTCACTCCGGAAATGGTTTCTACGAACCAGCCGGGTGCAACCGGTGACGGTATTGTTATTGCCACAAGACACGGCGCAGATACAACCGGCATGAACTACGTTCAGGTTTATCCGCTGGCTACTCCGGGTACCGGCGCTCTGCAGGGCCGCGCCCGCAAGATGTCAGGTTTGGACGATGTGATTGACGTCAACAAGAACGGTGAACGCTTCGTCAAAGAAGATGCGCGCCGCGACGAATTCGTTGCCGCGATCAAGAAGCAGCCCGGCGGAGTTGTTTACGATATCAACGATTCCTCGATCGTTAAACCGCTCAACAGCTTTAACGAAGATGTTGAAACTTTGGTCAGCATCGGCCGTATCTACAAGGCTGATTCTTTAGCTGATTTGGCTAAACAGCTCGGTATGCCTGCTGATAAGCTCGAAGCAACGGTGGCTGAATTCAATAAGATGGTTGAAGCTAAGAACGATCCGAAGTTCGGACGCAAACTCTTTGATCGTCCTATCGTTAAACCTCCGTTCTATGCTACTCCGCGTGCACCTTCGATCCATCACACTATGGGTGGTTTGCAGATTTCGACCAATGCTCAGGTCTTGGATAAGAACGGCAAGCCGATCCCCGGCCTCTATGCAGCCGGTGAAGTGACAGGCGGTATCCATGGCTCTAACCGTTTAGGCGGTAATGCCACGGCTGATGTTTTAACGTTTGGCAGAATTGCGGCTAAGTCTGCTGTTGCTCACAAGTAAGATAGAGCCAAATAATTGACGATTGCGGCCGGATTTTTCGGCCGCTTTAGTTTGCTGCATAGCAAAACAGATCCCGAAGGACCTGTTGACATCGCACTGCTTAACGCGGATTAAGCGTTGTGAGCAGCCATTTTTTCCTTAATAAGGTCAGCTAGAACCTTAACGCCTTGGTCAATCTTTTCCGGAGGAACCGTCACGAAGGACAAGCGCATCTGGTTGAACTTCGGCTCATTGGCGTAGAAAGCGGAGCTCGGAACATAAGCGACTTTTCTGTCGAGCGCTTCTTTCATCATGTCGTCGGTGTTGATGTATTCCGGCAGTGTGACCCAAATGAACATACCGCCGTCAGGTTTAGTCCAAGTTGTGCCTTCGGGAAAGTAACGTTCTAATGCATCGAGCATGCAGTGGCACTGAGTTCTGTAAAGAGCGCGGACATCCGGCATGTGCGTCTTCATAAGGCCTTCATCAAGGCAGCGGGCAGAAATCAGCTGCGTGAATGTAGACGTATGGAGGTCAACGGCCTGCTTAATCGTTGTGAGAGGATCAAGCGCAGGCTTCGGCCCGATGATGTAACCGAGACGGAAACCGGGAGACAGAACTTTGGAGAATGTTCCCATTGTCAGAGTACGTTCCGGGGCATAGCAGCGAATCGGCTTCGGAGGCTGACGGTCATACCAAAGTTCGCCGTAGGGGTTGTCTTCCAAAATCCAGAAATCGTATTCACGGGCTTTTTCAGCGAGTTTCTTACGTCTTTCTTCAGTAATCGTGATGCCTGTCGGGTTCTGGAAAGTCGGCATGACATAGGCAAAACGAATGCCGCTGAATTCCGGTCCGATTAAATCCGGGTTCAAGCCATGTTCATCCGTCGGGAGCGTGACAAATTCAGGACGCTGGAGTTTGAAAGCAGACAATGCACCGAGGTAAGTCGGATCTTCGACTGCAACCTTGGAACCTTCATCGATGTAGGCGAGGGCCATTAAATCCAAAGCCTGCTGAGAACCGGAAACGATTTGAATGCAGTCAGGGTCAACGGGAGCACCTAATTCAGCTTCATGAGCGGCAATGGCCTTGCGAAGAGCGGGTTCACCTTCGGTACTGGAGTACTGGAGGGCACGGGTGCCTTGTGTTTCTAAAACCCAGTCGGTCGCTTTTTCAATGGCTTTGACCGGGAAGCTCTTAGGAGAGGGCAGGCCGCCGGCAAAAGAAATGACATCGGGCTGGCTCGCCAGTTTGAGGAGTTCACGAATAATGGAACGCTGAGAGGATCTTGCGCGGATCGATTTTGGAGGTGTTAAAGAATTGTCAGACATAGTGCGCATTCCTGCGATAAATAAAAACATCGGAGCCAAAAAGCTCCAAAAAATAAAGACCTTGTAGTTGAGCTGTTTGTGGCAGCCTTTATTGCGGGTATCGGAAAACCAAAATGGGCAGAAGTGGTGATAATCACTCCCCTTATTGCCCGCATTCAGAAAATCTTACATCAGCAGAGGTTGAAAATACGAAAAGTGACACCAAATAGTGTCATAAGCCTGAATTATTCAACAGAGGTATCGCTTAATGTCTGAAAACAAGAAAGAGACGCTCGGTTTCCAAACCGAGGTGAAACAGATGCTCCATCTGATGGTGCATTCTCTTTATTCCAACCGCGAGATTTTCTTGCGTGAATTGGTGTCCAACGCTTCGGACGCCATCGACAAGCTGCGTTTTGCCGCAATCGACAATCCTTCCTTGCTTGCCGACGATCCGCATCCTTCGATCCGAGTCGGTGTAGATGAACAGAAGCAGGAAATCACGGTCAGCGACGATGGTATCGGCATGACGCATGCAGAAGTGATTGAACACTTAGGTACGATCGCCAAGAGCGGTACAAGAGAATTTTTTGCCCGCTTATCCGGAGATCAGAAGAAAGACTCTCAGCTTATCGGACAGTTTGGTGTCGGTTTTTATTCTTCCTTTATCATCGCCGACAAAGTAACCGTTATTACCCGTAAAGCCGGTGATCCGGCCGATGCCGCTACAAAGTGGGAAAGCAACGGCGAAGGCGAATTTACGGTTGAAAATACAACCCGCGATCATTTTGGTACGGACGTCATTCTCTCTGTTAAGAGCGAGGACCGCGATCTGGTGAGCAAGTATCGTCTGCGCACGATCCTTCAGCGCTATTCCGACCATATCTCCACGCCGATCTTAATGGGCAAGGATGAATACAAGGACGATAAAGTTATTGACACCGGAGAATGGGAAGCCATCAACACCGGTGCAGCTCTTTGGGCACGTCCGAAGAATGAAATTACTGAAGACCAGTACAAAGAGTTCTATCACCACGTTTCTCACGACTCTACTGATCCGCTTTGCTGGACGCACAACAAGGTTGAAGGCAAGAACGAATACATCCAGCTTCTGTATGTTCCGTCTGCCGCTCCGTTTGACCTTTGGGACAGAGAAAACGTACATGGCGTGAAGCTGTACGTGAAACGTGTCTTCATTATGGATGACACGAACCAGCTGCTTCCGCACTATCTGCGCTTCATTAAGGGTGTGATCGATTCCGAAGATCTTCCGCTCAACGTCAGCCGTGAAATTCTTCAGCAGACCCGCGACCTTCGTATCATTCGCGACGGTACGACAAAGCGTGTTCTTTCCATGCTGGAAGACCTTGCCGCCAACAGAGCTTCCAATTACGACAAGTTCTGGGCGCTGTTCGGCAATGTGCTGAAAGAAGGCCTGGGCGAAGATCCGACCAATAAAGAGCGTATCGCCAAACTTCTGAGATTTGTTTCCACGGGAAGCGAAGGCAAGGCCGATGTCACCCTTGAAGGTTATATCAGCCGTATGAAGACCGGTCAGGACACCGTTTACTATGTGATCGGTGATACACCTGAAGCAGCCGCCAAGAGCCCGCTGCTCGAACTCTTCAAGAAGAAGGATATCGAAGTACTGCTCCTCAGCGGCCCGATCGATCGCTGGATGATGCAGTTCTTGACTGAATTCCAGGGCAAGAAGCTTGTCAATATCGCAAAGGGCGACCTTGATCTCGGCGACTTGGCAGACAAGGAAGAAAAGGAAGAGAAAGAAAAAGTTCAAGCCGAGTACAAACCGCTCGTCGACGAATTCAAAGCCGCTTTGGGCGACAGCGTCGAAGATGTTCGTATGACTTTGCGTCTGACCGATTCTCCTTCCTGCATCGTGACGGACCCGAACGGCTTGGATCCTGCTTTTGTCCGCATGATGAAAGCAGCTGGTCAAGACGTTCCCGAACCGAAACCTATTCTTGAACTGAACCCGAACAATCCTCTGGTTTCTAGACTGAAAGAACAGGGTGCCTTCTCTCCGGAATGGGCTAAGCTCTTCCTTGAACAGGCTCAGCTGATGGAAGGTGAACAGCTCAAAGACCCGGCCGGATTCATCAATCGTATGAATACGATGCTGATGGATACGATCGGTAAGAAGTCTGTGAACTAATCTCGGTTAAAAACGGAAACAATAAGCGCAGCTCCAATTCGTTGGGACTGCGCTTAATTTTTTGTTTTCGGCGTTAGACTCACACAAATTCAAAAGGTTACAAGAGCAGGAAATGGCTAAAACTAAGAGAACACCGGTGGACTTCTCCGAGCTCGGAGGTTTCCGTTATCTTCATTTCGGATCCGAGTGGATTCAGGGCGGCATGAGAATTAACCGTCCATACAGTTTGGCGCTGGAATACCAGCAGTACATGCTGGCGCTTCTTTTCTTCCGTCCGGAACCTAAAAATATTCTCCAGCTCGGGCTCGGCGCCGGCGGACTTGCGAAATACACTTGGAAGTATTTTCCCGAAGCGCACACGAAAGTGGTCGAGATTTCCGAAGATGTCTATATGGCTTCGAGGATGTGGTTCAAGATGCCTGACGATGATGATCATTTGGAAGTCGTTTTTGAAGACTGCAAGAAATATCTAGCCCGAGCTGCAAATACAGCCGATTGGCTTTTAGTCGATATTTATGATGCGGAAGCCTGGGGTCCGGTCTATGACGATGTTCCGTTCTATCGACTTTGCAAAAAGGCGTTGACGGACGGAGGCATCTCTTCTTATAACGTGTTCGGCGGGGAAGATTTCACCAAGAGTCTCGATAACATCTCGAAAGCATTTGACGGACGAGTGCTCGTCATGCCGGATGTAGCAGAAGGCAACAGAATTATTCTTGCCAAGAAGGGACCGAAGGAAACTTATTCCGTCGAGCTGCTTGATCAGAGAGCTTCAGAGCTTCAGGCTTCAAGACACCTTCCGGCTAAGAAAATTTGGAAAAAGCTGAAACAGGAAAACAACCTTAGAGGTGAGTTCGAGTTTTAGTCTTCGATAGGAAGCAGACGTTTCTTGGGCTTCTTCGGTTCGGGAGGCTCAAGATTCTTTTCTTTGTATTCGCAGTACTGCTCAATCGGGCACTTCCAGCATTCGGGCTTTCTGGCTTTGCAAATATAGCGGCCGAGCAGAATGAACCAGTGATGAGCATCTGCACGATAGGGGAGCGGAGTGTACCGCTCCATTTTTTTCTGGACGATTTCAGGCGTTTTGCCCTTTGCATAGCCGGTGCGGTTAGCGACACGGAATACATGAGTGTCCACGGCAATGGTCGGCTTTTCGAACGCAACGTTCATGACGACGCTGGCGGTTTTTTGGCCGACGCCGGGAAGCTTGATCAGGGAATCAAAGTCCGTAGGCACCTGACCGTTGTGATGCTCGATCAAGTCCTCACAGAGTTTCATCACGTTCTTCGTCTTGCTTCGGTAAAGCCCGATGTGCTTGATGATGTCCGTGAATTTTTCCGGGCCTAAATCCAAAACGGCCTGGGGCGTATTGGCCAGCGGGAAAAGCACTCGAGTGGCTTCATTGACGCTTTTATCCGTTGCCTGTGCAGAAAGCACGACGGCAATCAGCAGTTCAAAGTTCGAATGGTATTCGAGCTCGGTCTTCGGCGTGGGATTGTCCGCTTGAAGGGCCTTAAGAATTTCGAGGCGTTTTTCCTGATTCATTTAAGATTTTCCGGCGAATAAGATTTGCCACGAAGTCGCGCTTGTCACTCGTCAAGCTCTTGGCATTGAGGAGATTTTCTTCCTCTTGACGAATCTTGGCGCGCCTTTGATTTCGTTTCAGGTAATTTTCCTTAGATTGACGCGCAAGCTCATCCGTCCACTCTCGGTCAATGCGAACCATGGAAATGCAGTCGACAGGGCAAGCGAGCTGACATAAACAGCAGCCGTTGCATCGTTCGGCGTCAACACAATGCATATGTTTCGGGGAGCCGATGATGGCGTCCGTCGGACAGGCGTCCGAGCAAAGTCGGCAGCCGATGCACTTGTTCGGATCGATTTCCGCGATCTCAGGCGGAACATGCACACCGCACTCTTCATTGAGGGAAAGTTCTTCTCGACCTAAAAGGGCGGACAGGCGGGAAATTACCTGAGGGCCTCCCGCCGGGCAGCGATTATGCTGTTCTCCGTTAGCAATGGCCTTTGCATAGTCAGCGCAGTCGTGATAACCGCACTGCCTGCACTGAGTCTGCGGGAGGATTTCTTCAATCTTAGAAATTTCGATCATCACTGCCAAAGGTTTTCTGCGATTAGGTTGCCGGGTTCGCCGCGTCTCGGTGCTTGGAAACCCATAGGTTTAAGCAAAGCGCGGACTTCCTTGATCATGGCAGGGTTGCCGCAAAGAAGCACGCTGGAAAGAGAACTATCGAACTTAACGCCTGCGGTTTCAGCCAAATCACCGGAGCTGATCAAATCCGGAATTCTTCTGGATAAGAACTGTGTTGCTTCTCGTGTGACGATGGGAATATAAACCAGGTTTCTTCCGCTTCCGCCGCCGAGTGAAGAGTCATCCTTGATTTTCTGAATCAGCTGGGTGTAGGTCAGATCTTCAGCCAAACGCACGGAATGGACAAGAACGATCGTAGGCCATTTTTCCCAAACGGATTCTTGGCGAAGAATGCTGAGGAACGGCGCTAAGCCGGTTCCGGTGCTGAGACACCAAAGATTTTGAGAAGCAGGAAGTCTTTCCGGCAGCAGGGAGCCCCAAAGATCGGTTTCCAGCCAAAGTTCAGAGCCCGCTTCCAAGGCGCACAGGCGAGGGGAGACAAGGCCCTGCGGGACTTCGACGATGAAGAATTCAAGGAACGGGTCAGAGGGGACGGAAGCTATGGAGTAGCCTCTGGCGGCGTATTCCGTTTTTCCGTTCTCTTCAATATCCAGTCCCAAACGGACAAACTGTCCGGGCGTGAAGGTAAAGCCTTCCGGTTTGGTCACTCTCATAGAGACCAAACCTTTTCTCCAAACCTGTTTTTGAAGCAGGCGGACTTTGGTGCGATTTTCGGACACGCTTAGAGTTCCTTCTTCAGGTACTGACGCTTATCGAGGACGTCACGCCATTTTTCGGCTTCGTCCGTGTGCGGTTTCATTCTGGTGATGGACGGCCAAACGCGAGCCAGTTCTGCATTTAATGCGATGAATTCCTGCTGATCTTCAGGAACATCTTCTTCAGCCATAATGGCGTTGGTCGGGCATTCAGGAATGCAGACAGCGCAGTCGATGCATTCATCCGGATCGATCACGAGGAAATTCGGACCTTCACGGAAGCAGTCGACCGGGCAAACGTCAACGCAGTCGGTATATTTGCAGAGGATGCAGGGTTCGGTCACTACATGTGCCATTGGAAAACTCCGTTTTCTTAATTCATTACTAAAACTCTATATTTTAGTAGATTCCGATCTGTAGAGAGCTCATACCGTAGCCGAATCAAGACTAAGAAATCCGAAACGCTTTGTTAACTGCGGAGCGTGAAGAAGTCTCAACTGAAAAACTCCTCCGTCCTTTCGGTTCGCGCCAACTCGAGACTATAGAATAGGGAACGTAGTTGCCAAGGAGCATGCTGTGATTATTGATTCTTTATTAGATACAGACTTATATAAATTTACGATGATGCAGTGCGTACTGCATCAGTTTCCGGCTGCTCAGGCGGAATATAAATTTAAGTGTCGGAATCCCGGAACCGACCTTCAGGCTGTGATCGGGCCGATCAATGAAGAAATTGATCATTTGTGTGCATTGCATTTTCGCAAGAATGAGCTGGATTATTTGCGCAGTCTGCGCTTTATGAAGAGTGACTTCATCGACTTTTTGGAGCTCTTCCACCTTAAGCGCTCAAGTATTGTGGTTAAAAAAGCGGAAGGGAGCGACACCGATATCGAGATCCGTATCCGCGGTCCCTGGCTGCATACCATAATGTTTGAGATTCCGGTTCTCGCTATTGTCAATGAATGCTATTACCGCAAGTTCTATCCCAATCAGGATTTGGCGGAAGGGCGCCGGCGCCTAAAAGCAAAAATTGAGTCCATTAAGGATATTCAGGACATCGGCATTTCTGAATACGGCACCCGCAGACGCTTCTCGAAAGCCTGGCAAGAAGAGGTTATCAAAACCATGCAGGTCACCATGGGTAAGCAGTTCACCGGCACAAGCAATGTTTACTTCGCGATGCAGCTCGGTCTCACACCTCTGGGAACCATGGCTCATGAATACCTCCAGGCATGTCAGGCCTTAGGTCCGAGACTTCGGGATTCTCAGAAATACGCCTTCGAAATGTGGGCTAAAGAGTATCGCGGTGACTTGGGAATTGCGCTCTCCGACGTGTACGGCATGAAACCCTTCCTGCTGGACTTCGATATGTACTTCTGCAAACTCTTTGACGGCGCCCGCCATGACTCCGGTGATCCCTTCGAATGGGGCGAACATCTCATCGAGCATTATCGGAAGAACCGCTGCGATCCGAAAACAAAGACATTGATTTTCTCGGACATGCTCGACTTCCCGAAAGTGATCAGTTTGTACAACGCATTCCACGGAAGGATCCGGCTTGGCTTCGGCATCGGTACAAATCTCGTCAACGATTTGGGAATCCCATCGCTGCAGAATGTCATTAAGCTGATTCGCTGCAACGATCAGCCCGTGGCAAAACTATCGGACGATCCGGTAAAAAGCATGTGCGAAGACGAATCATATTTGCGCTATCTAAAAAGTGTTTTCAACATCTGATAAAGCTTACCGCAATCTGAAAGTTACAAACTTAACCCAGTGAATTTGTTAAACTTTTACCTTTTCTTTTAGGCAGTTATTCAAATTTTGACTGTTTGAAGGAGCAGAATTTATTTCTGTTGTTATTAAAGACAAACGGACTTTAAATTCTGCTTTGGTTTTGTTTTGCGGTACATCGAATCATTTGATGGTTTCGGTTCCGGCATTTTTGTTCTGCCGGCCGCGAACGTAGAAAAGGTAAATGATGAACAAGAAAACAACATTCCTCGGAGCAGTGGCGGCGTTATCCGGCTTGCTTCCAATTTCTGCCCATGCGGCGCTTCCCGGTGCCGAACTGAGCTTGTGCTGGGCGATTCCTTTCGCCGGTATTTTGCTCAGTATTGCTCTGGGACCTCTGCTTTTTGCACATTTCTGGCACAAAAACTACGGCAAAGTCGCCTTGATGTGGGCAGTTTTGGCAGCCGTTCCGCTCTTTATGTTCTTCGGAACACAGACTTCTGTCGAAGCTCTTGCACACGCCCTGATCGGAGATTACGTTCCGTTCATTATTTTCGTCGGCTCTCTTTATATTGTGGCCGGCGGTATTCATCTCAGAGGCTCTTTTGTCGGCAAGCCTTGGCTTAATACTACTTTTCTTTTAAGCGGCGCTATCTTGGCCAACCTTATGGGTACCACGGGCGCCGCTATGCTTTTGATTCGTCCTCTACTGAACGCGAACAGAAGACGTCACTATCAGATGCATACCTACATTTTCTTCATCTTCATTGTCGCTAATATCGCGGGTTCTTTGACTCCGCTCGGCGACCCACCCTTATTCCTGGGCTTCCTGCGCGGCGTGACCTTCTTCTGGACGGCCGGTCATCTTTGGGAAGTGACCGGTCTTGCCGTGGGACTCCTTCTGATCATTTACTTCCTTCTTGATACTTGGCTGTACAAGAAAGAACTTAAAGACAACGAAGAACTCAAGAAGCCCGTCGCCTACGTTCCGTTCGGTTTCGAAGGCTCCGTTAATTTCGTTCTTCTTGCCTGTATCGTGGGTGCCGTGCTCATGTCCGGTTTCTGGAAGACAGGCGTCGAATATCACTTCCTCGGTCTGCACATTGCACTTGAATCCCTTATTCGCGATGCTATCTTTGTGACAGCAGCAATTCTTTCTCTTATTCTCACGAAGAAAGAGTACCGCGAGGCCAACCAGTTCTCTTGGGAACCGATTCTAGAAGTCGGCAAATTGTTCTTCGGTATTTTCGTAACGATCGTTCCGGTTCTGGAAATGCTGCGCGCAGGTTCCTCCGGTGCTTTTGCTCCGGTGGTTGCTTTGGTGACCGGTCCCGACGGACAGCCTGTCAACGCCGCTTATTTCTGGCTGACCGGTATGCTCTCCAGCTTCCTGGATAACGCTCCGACATACCTGGCTTTCTTCAACTTGGCCGGCGGTGATCCTGCCTACCTCATGACGACAGGCGCACACACCCTGATGGCGATTTCTATGGGTGCCGTCTTTATGGGTGCGATGACCTACATCGGCAATGCACCGAACTTCATGGTGGTCAGTATCGTTCAGAACCGCGGCGTCAAAATGCCTTCCTTCTTCGGCTTCATGGCCTGGTCGTACGGTATTTTGGTTCCGATCTTCCTGGTTCTTACGTGGCTCTTCTTAATGTAAGCCGCTTAGGATAGATATCCTTCCAGCCGCTCCTTTCATTCGTGATCGGAGCGGTTTGTTTTTGCCGGAAGGAAAGCCTCGGAAAAGAAGAGGCTAACCGCACAACTTAGGATGCAAAGCGTCAGATTCTGTGCTGAGAAAGATACAATGATCGTATTTACGATCAATAGAAACGAACCACACGCAATATATGTCTCACACTCATTACTATCAAGAAGACACCGATGAGGGGCTGAAGATCGCTGCGCTTTTAAATCAGCTGATTGAATCCCCTGGGGCCCTGTCTAAAAAGGAATGGGATTATCTGAATACCTTGCCTATCGGCACGCTGATGCGCGAAGCCGGCATCAGTCGTAAAGAGGCGGTTCATGTTTTTAACCAAATTGATCGGATTGAAGCAGATGTGAGCAGGATCGGGCGGTTTGAACATCTGACGGATGCCTTCATGATGTGGCTCGTCGGAGGAAGCTTCGTACTGGCCGGTGTGCTTCTGGCCTTAATTTCTATTCCTGAAAGTGTGTGGGGAAGAATCACGATTCCGGTTAGTATCAGTATCGGCCTTATCTTTATTTTTGTCCCGTTCATAGCCCGGAAGCGAGCTCTGACTTACGACAAGGACTGTTTCAGACATGCTATTGTTGAAATCTTAGGTAAGGGTTTAATGAAACGCTCGGTTTTAACCACGGACGCGCTGATTCGAGAAATTCAGCCCCACGAGCCGAAGAAAGCTTTGTTGGAAGTTGTTGAGAAATTTGCCCAAACTCAGAATCGGAAGATCTCAAAATATGAAGAGATCAGCCTGATTAAGCAGCTTTTGGACGGTTACAACCTTAAAATTTCTGATCTGCCATTTGAAGTTATTGAGGAAATTGACGGCATTTGTCCGGCAAGAAATCCGGCATGAAAGAAGTAATTGAATCGACCAATTTAGAAAAGCAGCTGACACGCCATCATGAAGGCGACAGCGACTATACCCATCAAGGCACAGGCTCATCCAAAAAGGTATTGATCGCCTCGGTTTGTCTGACCTTGGGATACGCCGTGATCGAAGTCATCGGAGGTTTTCTTTCGAACTCTTTGGCGCTGCTCTCTGACGCCGGTCACATGGTGACGGACTCAGCCTCTCTTTTCTTTGCACTGCTGGCCAATGTTCTTGCAGGACGCCCCGCAAGCGGGAAATATTCTTTTGGCTTTGCCAAGCTGGAAGTACTCGCAGCACTTTTGAATGCGCTTGCCATGTTTGCGGTGGTGCTTTGGATTGTTGTGGAAGCGGTAGAGCGTTTCAGCAGTCCGGAACCGGTCAACGGTTCTAGCGTCTTTTTGGTTGCCACGCTCGGGTTGCTGATCAATATCGCTGTTGCCTGGACGCTTTCCCGCGACCAGAAGAGCATCAACACGCGGGCAGCGCTCCTGCATGTCATGGGCGACTTGCTCGGATCTGTGGCCGCGATCACGGCTGGTATCGTGATTTACTTCGGCGGTCCGGTCATTGTTGACCCGATCCTTTCTATTTTTGTGAGTGCTTTAATTCTGCATTCCTCCTGGGGCGTTGTGAAAACTTCAGTACATCTTCTTTTGGACGGAGTTCCTGACAACATTCCTTATCAGGAAGTCGGTTCGACTCTGGAAGCAATTCCCGGTGTTTATGCCGTGCATGATCTCCACATTTGGGATATGACGGCAAACGAGGCGGCTCTTTCCTCTCATATTGTTTTAGAGCGGATGGATGAATGGCCTCAGGTTTTGGAGAAGGCGCGTGAGGTTTTGGAGAAAAAGTACGGCATCTCACACATTACGCTTCAGCCGGAACCGGTTGAGGAAATGAAAAAGCGTTTCATGTGCATCGGCGAATAGCAGAGAAGCGGACTTGTATCAAACCGTCAGGAGCGGCCTTTTAGAAGTTACAAATAGGCTCCCGACCGCTATAATTGATTGAATTTTGTAAAGCCACGCCTGCTCATTTGAAGCGCGTCTCTTTTTTTTTTCTGTTGAGAATAAGATGACGAAATATGTATTTGTTACCGGCGGTGTAGTTTCTTCCCTGGGGAAAGGTATTGCAGCAGCTTCCCTGGCCGCCATCCTTGAGTCTCGCGGGCTCAAGGTCACAATCATCAAGATGGACCCCTACATCAACGTCGACCCGGGCACAATGAGCCCGTTCCAGCACGGTGAAGTCTTCGTGACCGAAGACGGTGCTGAAACCGACTTGGACTTAGGTCACTATGAGCGCTTCATCACGCCGAAGATGCACAAGGCGAATAACTTTACGACCGGCCAGATCTATCGTAATGTTCTGCGCAAAGAACGCCGCGGCGAATACTTAGGTAAAACCGTTCAGGTCATTCCACACATCACCAACGAAATCCAGGACTTCATTGCCCGCGGTGCTCATGCTGCCGGCGATCCCGATATCGCATTGGTTGAAATCGGCGGTACGGTCGGTGATATCGAATCTCTGCCGTTCCTTGAAGCCGTTCGTCAGCTGTCGTTGAGAGCAGGCCGCAACAATACCTGCTTCATTCACCTGACACTCGTTCCTTATATCGCCAGTGCCGGCGAATTGAAGACAAAGCCGACTCAGCACTCCGTGGGCGAACTCCGTAAGATCGGTATCAGCCCCAACGTTCTGCTTTGCCGTGCCGACCGCAAGATTCCGGACGACGAAAGAGCCAAGATTTCTCTGTTTGCCAATGTTCCGATGGATGCCGTCATCTCCGTTTGGGACGTTGACACGATTTACAAAGTTCCGATGATGCTGCATGAGCAGGGCTTAGATGAAATCGTCTGCCGCTGCTTAGACCTGAATCCGAAACCTGCCGATCTTTCCGCTTGGGAAAAGGTCGTTGATCGTCTTGAACATCCGAAAGACACTGTCAAACTTGCCATGATCGGTAAGTATGACCTGAAGGATTCCTACAAGTCCTTGAATGAAGCTCTGATCCACGCTGGTATCCATACCGGTCATCATGTGGATGTCACCTTCATCGAAGCTGAAATTCTTGAAAAAGAAGGCACTGACTGCCTCAAGGGCATGGATGCTATTTTGGTTCCCGGCGGCTTCGGTAAACGCGGTACCGAAGGCAAGATCAAAGCCATCGAATATGCTCGTAAGAACGACATTCCTTACCTCGGCATCTGCCTGGGTATGCAGCTTGCCGTGATTGAATTTGCCCGTCATGTCTGCGGTCTCGGCGGCGCTAACTCCACTGAGCTGGATCCAGAAACACCGCATCCTGTTGTTGCTTTGATCACCGAGTGGAAAGACCACACTGGCGTTATCGAAAAACGCGATGAAGACAGCGATCTCGGCGGCACAATGCGTTTAGGCAAACAAGTTGTTCCTGTTAAAGCCGGAACACTGGCTGCCGAAGTTTACGGTAAGGAAGTCGGCGAGCGTCATCGTCACCGTTATGAAGTGAACAACTCTTACTGTGACCAGTTCGAGAAGGCCGGTATGGTGATTTCTGCTAGAACACCCGGCGAAAATCTTCCCGAAATCATGGAACTCCCCGATCATTCCTTCTTCATCGGCGTTCAGTTCCATCCGGAATTTACTTCCTCTCCGCGTTTCGGTCATCCGCTCTTCAATAAATTCATTGAAGCGGCTGCCAAGTATCACAAAGAACACGAAAAGGCTGAGTAATCGACATGCAGTTATGCGGTTTTGAAGTCGGTCTGAACCGACCCTTTATTCTTCTTGCCGGTCCCTGCGTCATTGAGAGCGAGCAGCTGACGCTCGATATCGCCGGCAAGATGAAGGAGATCACCGATAAGCTCGGGATCCCCTATGTTTTCAAGGCAAGCTACGACAAAGCGAATCGTTCCTCCGATACGAGCTTCCGCGGTCTGGGTATGACCAACGGTCTTCGTATTTTGGAAGAAGTCCGCCGTCAGATCGGCGTTCCGGTTGTCACCGATGTTCATACGGCCGATGAAGTTCCGGAAGTTGCCGCTGTGGTGGATCTTCTTCAGACGCCGGCTTTCCTTTGCCGTCAGACAGACTTTATTGCCGCCTGCGCAAAGAGCGGTAAGCCGGTCAATATCAAGAAAGGTCAGTTTTTGGCTCCTCAGGATATGAAGCAGGTTGTGCTCAAAGCTCGCCATGCTGCAGCAGCTGCCGGACTCTCTGAGGACCGCTTCATGGTTTGTGAGCGCGGCGCCTGTTTCGGCTACAACAACCTTGTATCCGATATGCGCAGCCTTGTGATCATGCGCGACTGCGATGCTCCGGTGATTTTTGACGCAACGCACTCCGTCCAGCTCCCCGGCGGTCAGGGCACAAGCTCCGGCGGCCGCAGAGAGTTCGTTCCGCCTCTGGCCCGTGCGGCGGTTGCTGTCGGTGTTTCCGGACTCTTCATGGAAACACATCCGAATCCCTGCTGCGCTAAGAGCGACGGACCGAACATGGTTCCGCTGGATAAGATGGAAGCACTGCTGACCAATTTGCAGGGCATTGACCGACTCGTGAAGTCCGGTGAATTTTTAGAAAACCAGTTACATTAACTTTTAAAGAGATAAACATGAGCGAAATTGTTGAAGTCTTTGGCCGTGAAGTATTGGATTCCCGCGGCAACCCGACGGTTGAAGCCGAAGTCATTCTTGCCTCCGGCGTGATCGGCCGTGCAGCTGTCCCGAGCGGTGCTTCTACAGGCAGCCGCGAAGCCATCGAGCTGCGCGATGGAGATGCTTCCCGCTACAACGGCAAGGGCGTTCTGCAAGCCGTTGCCAACGTCAACGACGAAATCCGCGATGAGGTTGTCGGTTACGACGCCAGCCAGCAGACTGAAATCGACCGCGCCATGATCGAACTCGACGGCACCCCAAATAAGTCCCGTCTCGGCGCAAACGCCATCCTCGCTGTTTCTTTGGCCGTTGCCCGCGCAGCTGCAGAAGAATGCGCACTCCCGCTGTATCGCTATTTCGGCGGTATCAACGGCTTCACTCTGCCCGTTCCGATGATGAACGTTGTGAACGGCGGCGCTCATGCCAACAATAATCTCGACATTCAGGAATTCATGATTATCCCGGCCGGTCTTCCGACCTTCAGCGAAGCTCTTCGCTGCGGCGCCGAGATCTTCCATGCCCTGAAGAAGATCATGAATGCTCACGGTATGTCTACTGCTGTCGGTGACGAAGGCGGTTTCGCTCCAAACATCGACAGCCATGAAGCTGCCATTGAATTCATTATCGACGCCATCAAAGCTGCCGGCTACACACCGGGAGAACAGGTTTTCATCGGTTTGGACTGCGCTGCCAGCGAATTCTATGCAGACGGCGTTTACAACCAGAAGGGCCAGGGCCTGAAACTCACCGCTGACGAATGGATCGCTAAGATGACCGAGTGGGTTGACCGTTATCCGATCATCTCCATCGAAGACGGTATGGCCGAAGGCGACTGGGAAGGCTGGGCCAAACTCACCGAAGCTTTGGGCGACCGTGTTCAGCTTGTCGGCGACGACCTTTATGTCACTAACACTTCCATTCTTAAGGAAGGTATTGAAAAGGGCATCGCCAACTCCATCCTGATCAAGATCAACCAGATCGGTACGCTGACAGAAACTTTCGAAGCTATCGAAATGGCTAAGAAGGCCCGTTATACCGCTGTGATTTCTCACCGCTCCGGCGAAACTGAGGATTCCACGATTGCGGATATCGCCGTCGGTACAAACGCCGGTCAGATTAAGACAGGTTCTCTGAGCCGCAGCGACCGTATGGCCAAGTACAACCAGCTTCTTCGTATTGAAGAAGAACTCGGCGACATCGCTGTCTACCCGGGCCTGGATGCCTTCTACAACATCTGCAAGTAATTTATGGCGCGCCTGACGAAAAAGGTAAAGCTGGGAGTACCTCGATTTTTAGTCCTGGTACTCGCCATTGCCGTGGTCGGCATTCAATATCCGTTATGGGTCGGGAAGGGCAGCAATGCTACGCTTCTCGATTTGCAGGACCAGCTCAAAACTCAGAAGGAGAAGAATGCCGCGCTCGAGCTTGAAATTACAAGGCTCGAAGGCGAGGCGGATAGTCTTCGCCATGGCAGTGAAGCCTTAGAAAGTAGGGCTCGTGAAAAACTCAATATGATTCGCGAGAACGAATACCTGATTCGAATTATGCCGTAATCAATTACTTATTAATTAGGGAAGTGCCGGAACTAAAAACTCCGGCCTTTTTTATGTCCGTGTCAGGCGGAAAAGATCCTTCCTAGCCGCAAACGAGAGTAGTCTCGATTTCAAAATTGAGAGTTGAGAGTCATAAGAATGACGAAGTCGGATCTTTTTGTTAGGAGTGAACATGAGTAAACCGATGACGGTGGCACGCTACGCAAAGGAGCATCGCGGATGGTTTTACGGATGTCTGCTTCTGTTTGCACTTGTCGCTTTCTTTTGCCTGAAAGCGATTTACGATATGACGGTTTACGGTGCTAAGGCCCCGCTTTACGCCTTTATCGCCGGTATGGTCGGTTTCGGTGCGACGGCCTTAGGCTCCCTGCCGGGTTTTTATCTTCATAAACTTTCCGATAAAGCCGAAGACTGGATGCTTGGCAGTTCGGCCGGCATGATGCTTGCAGCAGCGATCTTCTCGCTTTTGCTTCCGAGTATCGAAACCAGTGAAAAGCTGTTCACTTCTGAATTAGCAGCAACGCTTTGGGTACTCTTCGGAGTTTTTCTTGGTGTTGTCTTCCTCCTGATCATTAATGCGCTGACTCCTCATGAGCACGGAGGTCAGAATTATGAAGGTCCGGAGATCGAAGTCAAAAGCGGCATCTGGCTCTTTGTTCTTGCCATCATCATTCACAACATCCCGGAAGGCCTGGCGATGGGCATATCTTTTTCAGCAGAAGACATGCAGATCGGTGTGCCGCTCACGATTGCTATTGCTCTGCAGGACTTTCCGGAAGGTCTGGCGATCGTACTCGCTCTTTGCTCGACTCACATTTCACGCGCGAAGGCAGTGGGGATCGGAGTGTTCTCGGGTCTGATGGAACCGGTCGGCGCACTTTTCGGCGTGAGCCTTGCCGGCGGGTTGGGCTATGTCTATCCGCTGGGACTGGCGTTATCTGCCGGCGCCATGATGTTTGTCGTTTTCCACGAAGTGATTCCTGAAACACACCGCAGAGGCCATCACAGTACGGCCACGATCGGTTTGATGTGCGGCTTCGGCCTGATGATGATTTTGGAAAAAATATTCAGCTAGAAAAATCTTTGCTTCGGTCTCTGTCGGTTTGCAGTTCACTCTAAAATATCGCAATAGCTTTCAGCGAGATAGGAAAAAGAATGACAAGACCGATTAGAGCCCTCATCGATACATACGCACTGGAAAAGAATTTGTCTTTGCTTCGCGCAAAAAGCGGCAATCGTTTTTTATGGGGCGTTGTTAAGGCCAACGCATATGGTCACGGTCTGATCGGTCTGCTTCCGACCTTCGACAACTGGGTTGACGGGTTAGCGCTTCTTGATCCGAAAGAAGGTGTGGATATCCGCAAAGCCGGCTGGGCCAAAGCGGTATTGTTAATTGAAGGCATCTTTGCGGCCTCTGACATCGAGATGGCTGATGAGTACGGATTTGAAACCGTCATTCACAACGAAAGACAGATTGAATGGCTGGAAAAAGCCGAACTCAAAAACACGCTTCGCGTGCACTTGAAGTGCAATACCGGTATGAACCGTTTGGGCTTCAGACCGGAGGCGATTCCTCAAGTTTTGTTCCGCCTGAATAATATTCCTAAGGTAGAAGTTGTCGATCTGTTGGCGCACTTTGCCAATGCTGAAGTTACTTACGCACAGGACAAACCGGTTACCGTCCAGAATCAGCTTGCTGCATTGATACAACTGCGCGGACTTCTGCCGATGTGCTTATCCAACACGGGCGGCATTTTGTGGCATGAAGCCGGAGACGAGGCTGTGCGCGCAGGTATTGCCATGTACGGCGTCAGCCCCGACGGCAATGTTTCTTCACAGTCTCTGGGTATTGATCCCGTCATGACACTGGAGAGCGAAATCATTGCCTTCCAGGATCTTCAGCCGGGCGAAGCCTGCGGCTACGGCTCTAAGTTTATTGCTCATCGACCGACGAAACTCGCCGTGGTAGCCTGCGGGTATGCCGACGGTTATCCGCGTAAAGACAATCCGCACAGAGAGGTGGTCGTTGAGGGCAAAAGAGTACCTGTTATCGGAAACGTTTCCATGGACATGCTGACGATTGACGTCACCGATCTGCCCAATGTCCGGTTGGGTTCCAAAGTGGAAATCTGGGGTAAGAACCTGCCGGTCAATGAAGTCGCAAAGGGATTCGGCACGATCGGCTATGAACTTATTTGCGACGTGAACCAGCGTGTACCCCGCGTCCTAATTAAATAACGAATCGCGTTATCAGAGAAATCAGCAACATGACTAACACGAAGTAGAGCATGCTGCGTACGAGCGTCGGACCGATTTTGACGGCATAGATTGCGCCTAAGCGGTTGCCCAAGATGCTGGCAACCGCGCAAGGGAGAGCCAGCGAGTAATAAAGCGTTCCTGCGGAAGCAAACGTTGTGACCGCGCCTAAGTTGGCGGCGATATTGAATGCTTTTGCCGTACCGGAAGCTTTAACCAAACCGGCCTTGAGCAAGAGGTGAATGCCGATCAAAAAGAAACTTCCGGCGCCGGGACCGAAAAAGCCTTCATAGAAACCGACGGACAAACCGATTACCGAGACTCTCCACCATAACCCTTTCTTTGGAAGGTCTTCTTCCGTCAGTTTGAGCGTTCCGCAGAAAAGCGAAAGGAGAATCGCAACTGGCAGAAGAAAAATCATGATGATCGTCATCTTCTCATTGGAAATGAGAAGTGTCGTCGCAGAGGCAATTACTGCGCCGAAGTAAGAAGAAATAACGCCCAATAGGACGACTTCTTTGATGACGGCGCCTCTTTTCCAGAAGGTAATCAATGCCGTAATTGAACCGAGGCTGGAAGCGAGCTTTCCGGTTCCGAGCGTGTAGTGAGCGGGTATGCCCAACAGCAAAAGGACCGGCATCGTGATGAGACCGCCTCCGCCCGCAATAGCATCGACAAAGCCTGCAATAAAGAAAACAACAAAGCAGACGAGTATGACGGTAAGCGTGATGTCCATGATTCGGATCGAGGCAGTGTTTTTGTAATGAAGAAATTATGCTCGTCCGGGATTATCAAAACCTAAAACTTTCTTAGGTAAAAATCCTCAGGGAGTCCTTGAGGGTCTCGGGAGATAATCTAAAAAAGCGATTTCTTCCAAGTTCCCATGCGTTTCCGGACTCTATTATTTTTTATCTCGGCTGCGGCCGTAACCATTCCCTGTTTGGTCATGGGATGGCTTCAATACGTTGCGGTTGAAAGAGAATTCACTGAGGACGATCGCACGAGAGCGGAGATCTCTTTATTAGTGTCTGAGCGTCTGGAAGCCAAGGTCGACAATGCCGTTTCCTTGGTAACCGCTGCTGCGGAAATCTTGAAATCCGAAGAAGGAGAGCCCGCTGAGAAACTGAGTTTGATATTAGAAGAGCTTTGCAAGGCTTCGCCGGATATCCTGAATATGCATTTCGACGATCCCTCCGCTGTGAGCGTGGCTTTTTCTCCTCGAAAAAACAAGCGCGGTGAATCTAATATCGGCGTTTCACATAAAGATCGCTCTCACTGGAAGAATCCTTATGTTAAGGACGGCATATCGGTTTCTGGACTCGTTCAAGCGGTCGGAGCTTCCGACCGTAAGATTGTGAATATTACCAAGCCTGTTTATTCCAACGGACGTTTCGTGGGTTTGGCCGTTGCCGCCCTTGATCTTGAGCAGATTGCCGCTCAGGTTTTAAAAGGCTTGGCCACGGATGCTTATCAAATCGGCATTTTCGGCAGAAACGGAGAGGTTATCTTTTCTTCCGGCAAGTCGGTTCCGCTTCACAATCTCTCGATTGAAGAAAGAACGCACCGCAGCTTCACTTTCTCGAATGCCGAATATTACGGTTATGTGCGTCCCTTAGCGGTTACGGATTGGTCTGTGGGTGTATTCTCACGAACCGTTGATCGAAAGACGGTTTTGGTCCAGCTTTTCATACGCAATGTATTTGTTTGGCTCGCGACTTTCCTAGCTGCGATTGTGATCGGCTTTTTAGCTTCGATTTCAGTAGTTCGGGCTGTTGAAAAACTGACGCGTCAAATGACGGCCGCAAGAATCCTTCCGGATAAAAGCGAAAAAATTAAGTCGCCGAGAGAGCTTGTTCAGCTGCAGCGCACGTACGGACGGATGCAGGAAAGACTACTGACAGCTCAGACACGTCTTAAGGAGTTGAATTCCTCGCTTGAGGCTAAGGTGAAGGCTCAGGTTGAAACGATTCAGCGGCATGAAGCGCTTTTGACTTCTCTCTTCTCAGATATGAATGAAGGGATTGTCTTGTTTAACCAAAAGCTGGAAATGCGTTTTCGTAATCCTTCGGCTGTTCGTCTGCTTAACTTGTCAGAGAACGAAGCACGGAAACGCTTTTTAGCCCTGGTAAAAGAAATGCATCAGAGTCCTGATAAGCATCTTTTCATTCATTCCGGTGTTTATGATTTGGAACTGCGTATGTTTGAGAGCGGGACCAAAGATGTGTTCTGTGTAATCGCTCGCGATGCGACTTCAGAAGTTCAAATTGACCGATTAAAGGATGAACTGATCGGAATCGCTGCCCATGAACTTAAAACGCCGCTCGCCGGGGTGCGCATGGCGGCAGAATGCCTGGTCAAAACGGTTCAGGACCCAGAGAGTAAAGAGACGGCCGCCGAGCTTCTGGAAAGCGCCGACGAAATGAAAGACATGATCTCTCGTTGGCTGGATGTTGCCAAACTTCAGACAGGCTCTTATGAAATTCACCCGGAATTCTGTTTGATTAAGCCCATGATACGAAAAGCGCTCAAACATTTTTCCGGCTTTAAAGATTTTGAATGTTCCTTGGAAATTTCGCCGGATGCTGCGGCTGCCAACGTGGACAAACAGGCATTTATGCAGATCATTCAGAATCTTCTCTCGAATGCCTATAAATACCGGAAAGAGGGCAGTGTCTGCCGAGTGAAAATTCAAACCCGGAAGTTAGGAGATTTCCTGGAACTCATGGTGGAAGACGACGGTATAGGAGTGCCCGAGTCGGCGCTGGATAAGATCTTCGATCGGTTTTATCAAGTCAGAATGGATTCCGCTAGAAAAATCGGCGGAACGGGTTTGGGCTTATACATTACTAAGGAATTGGTGCTTCTGCATAAAGGAAAGGTCACGGTCGCAAGTACTTTAGGCGAAGGAACGGTCTTTACGCTTGAGCTGCCGGCGCTTCCGACAGAGACAGCAAATGAGGAAGAAGAATGACGGAAAGAACGACGATTTTGATTGTTGATGATGAAAGCAAAATCCGCAGACTGCTTTCCCGCTCTCTAGAGGCAGAAGGATTTGATGTAGCCGTGGCAGACTCGGCAATGAGCGCTTCGGAATACTTAAAGAACGGTCATTGCGATCTGATTATTCTCGATTACATGATGCCTGAGATCGACGGTATGGCGTTCCTAGCAGAATTGAGAAAGAAATCGTCAATTCCCGTGATCATGCTTTCGGCTCGAGAAGAAATTGCTAAGAAAACCCAAGCCTTGGAACTCGGGGCCGACGACTATGTCGTCAAACCATTTTCCATCGAAGAAATGACGGCTCGCATCCGAGCTATCCTGAGACGCTCCGGCGGCGTGAAGACCGGGCCGGCAGCGACCGTACAGGCAGTTAACGGACCTCTCGTTATGGATCCCGATAAACGTACATGCCGATACAAGGATCAGGAAATTAGGCTTGCCGATACTGAGTTCCGTCTTCTGTTTATCTTGGTTAAACGGCCGGGAACCATCTTTACACACGAAGATTTGCTTCGGCGAGTTTGGGGGCCTGAGTTTATCGGAGAACTCAACTATTTGCGTGTGTCCCTCTCCAGAATAAGAAAGAAACTGACGGCGGCAGGTTTCCCGGGCTCGGCCATTTCCTCTTATTCAGGGATCGGTTATTACATCGAAGACCTTTCGGAAGAGGACTTGTAATGTTTTTGTAATCTTTTCGATTTTTTTTTGGCGGCGCTGAAAGTTTATTTTTAGAAAATAACAGTCATAGACCACCTCAAACCATAACAAGAGGAAAAATATGACAACATCCGCTTTGAAGCGTCGCTCGTTTCTCCAAGGATCTCTGCTTGCGGCTGCAGTTATCGGTTCCACTCCGGCCGTTGCCGCCGAAGCTGTCAAACCCAAATTCGATGAAAGCTTCGACGTGATCGTCGTAGGCAGCGGTATTGCCGGAACGATGGCCGCACTTTCCGCCGCCGATAAAGGCGCTAATGTTTTAATGATTGAAAAGATGAGCCGCCTCGGCGGTACATCCCGCATCAGCGGTCTGAACTTTGCCTGTGTCGGTTCTCCCGCTCAAAAGGCTAAAGGCGTCAAAGACACGCCTGAGCAGCTCGCCTCCGATATGTATAAAGTCTCGGGCAACATGGGCGATTATGAAAAGGCCCTTGAAATGGCAAAGAACACTGCCCGCGCCGAAGCTTTCATGACACAGCGCGGCGTCAAGTGGGACGGCCGCCTGCTGAAATTAGGCGGTCACTCTCAGCCTCGTGTTCTCGTTTCCGAAGGTGACGGAGCCGGTCTGCTGAATGCTCTGTGGACTTACATGAAAGGTTTGAAGAACGTCACTGTCCGCACCCATGTGAAGGCCGATGAAGTTCTCTTTAACCATAAAGGCGTCGCGGTCGGCGTCAAGGTCAGAGAAAAATATTTCTTTGATACCCCTGAAACCGACGACAACGAAAACAAGACCGGTGTGGAAAAACGCATCGAAGCTAAGAAAGGCGTGATTTTCGCTACCGGCGGCTACGCCAGAGACAAAGCATTCCGCTCTTCAGAGGTTCCGTTCTTAGCAGGCGTTGCAACCACCACAAACCCGGGCGCAACCGCCGGAGCTCTGAAGATTTTAGTTAACGCCGGTGCCCAGCCGATGCACTTGTCTCTCTTTCGCTTTGCTTATCCGCTGCCGACGGAAGATATGATTTGGGGCATGATGGTCGATCCCGCCACCGGTCGCCGCTTCATCAATGAAGGCTTAACAAGAAATGCGCTTGCACAGGCGGTTCTTCTGAAGAGACTGCAGAACGGAGACAAGAAACCGTTCATCATCTACGATGAAAAATCTCTGGGTAAATTCCACAACCTCAACCGTGTCCAGCGCAGCCTTAACGGCTTAAACGGCATCGACGGCACAATGGTCAAGTACGACAATCTGAGCGAACTTTGCAAGGCTTTCGGCGCTGATCCAAAGGTCGTTGAAGACGAGCTTGTTAAATACAACGCCATGATCACGGAAGGCAAGGACGCTCAGTTTGATAAACCGCTTGAACGTTCCGGCCGCAAGGTTGAAGCGCTCGACCTGAAGGGACCGCTCTTTGCGATGGTCATTAACCCCAGACTGAACTACACACCGGGTGGAATCCGCACGGATTTACAAGGCAGAGCAATTGCGCTGAAAGACGGTAAACCGATCGAAGGTTTGTATGTGGTCGGAGAAGCCAGCGGCGGACTGCACGGTCAGGAACGTATGACCGGCTGCTCGATGCCTGAATGCGCAGTCTTCGGCATGATTGCCGGTGAAAGTGCCGCTCAACGCAAAAGTATCTAGGAGGAAGCCATGAAATTTATTTATAAAGCCGCACTCTTAATCTGCTCGTCCGTTTTCGCTATGTCCGTTCAGGCCGCTGGAATGCCGCAGTCCAGCAAGCATGCTCAGCGCGGTGTGAACTGCACGCAGTGTCATACCACCGGAAAGTTTGAACCGGTCGAAACAAAACAGTGTCAGACCTGCCATAACCAGGATCAGCTGGCCCAAAAAACCGACCGCTTCAACTACATTTCACGCATGAAGAATCCGAAGACCGGCGAAGTCAAAGAGCACCTCGCCCGAATCAATCCTCATGACAGCTATCACTTCGGCAAGACGGAAGACTGCACCGACTGCCACCGTGAACATCGTCCGAGCGTTAACGACTGCGCCACCTGCCATGACGTCAAAGCTTGGAATATGAAAGATCCGAAGTAAAAGAATCCCTCCTTGGTCTCTCCTAGAGACCAAAAAAGCTCGACTACTGTATCTTCAGCCGAGCCCTTTTTATGGGAAGCTGTCAAAAATTACTGAGGACGTTTCGGGTCGGTTCCCATGGCGGCAGCATCAATATTCGGCTCCACGAATAAGGCTTCCACTTCTTCGGGTGTGTAAACCTGCTTGCGGTTGCAGAATCGGCAGTTAACTTCAATCTTGCCTTCTGCCTTCAGA
This sequence comes from Parasutterella sp., assembly GCF_057870745.1. Classification (NCBI taxonomy): domain Bacteria; kingdom Pseudomonadati; phylum Pseudomonadota; class Betaproteobacteria; order Burkholderiales; family Sutterellaceae; genus Parasutterella; species Parasutterella sp. The sequence continues at coordinate 27,629 of NZ_DBMALT010000015.1, forward strand.
ATATCCATGCATTCCTGCTTGCCCAACTGCAGCAGCATGCTGTCAGTCTTGTCGCGGGAGCAGTTGCATTCAAAAGTGATGTCGGTTTCTGCGACGGGAACGAGTTTTTCCTGCCAGAAGAGGCGATGAAGAACATCTGTCGCAGGAACGTTGAGCAGCTCATCCTTAGTAACGGTGTGAGCGAGCTGCAGGATTCTCCCCCAGGCATCCGGATCTGAAATTTCGCTAACGTTGCCGCCCACCGACGGCATTTTCTGAATGACAAGGCCGCCGAGTTTCTTGCTGTCAGCGGCAAGATAAAGCTTGGTTTCGAGCTGTTCGCTCTTGGCCATGTAGTTTTCAAGATTTTCGGCAACGGAGTTGCTTTCCAGAGAAACCATGCCTTGGTAAGGCTGAACTCCCGGTCTGCGGTCCTTCGGGTCAAGGATCAGGGCGCAGAGACCTTTACCGTCTTTGTTGATCAGTTCCTGCAGATCCATTTCCGGCTTAATTTCCGCACCTTCACGGATTTCGGCCATTGCGCGAACGCTCATCGGATTGCGGACTTCGGCGTAAATGAAGGCGATCGGGCCGGAACCCTTAACCTGAAGAATCAGGCTGCCCTCAAACTTGATGGTGCTCGAAAGAAGAAGAGCCCCGGCTGTGAACTGTCCGAGCAAAGCGGCCACGTTTTCAGGATAGTGATGGAATTTAATCATCTCCTGCCATTCTTCGGCCATTTGTACGCAGGCACCGCGAACCGGCGCACCCTCGAACAAAAATTTAATCATGCGGTTGTTAAGATTTTCTTTTTTATTTTCTGTCATAGATTGATGTGGTTACCTAAACTTATACATATTTTCACTAACTCGTGAATTTTAGTATTTCGCTCGCTCGGGGTATACCCCCGATATGTTCAAAACGGACAAAGAGCTAAGCGTTTCACTGATGGATGGTCGTTGATGAAGCAAATTAAACGCGCAGATCTGCATATGCATTCGACATTTTCGGATGGTGTGGAAGAACCCGAAGAATTGGTTATTCGAGCTAAAAATAACGGCGTCGAGCTGATCTCGCTGACTGACCATGATGAGACGGGCGGACTTGAACGCATGAAAGCAGCGGCCGCTCAGCACGGGCTCCAGTTTGCGAACGGGGTAGAAATCAGCGCCGATTACGGGGAAGTTTCCATTCATGTGGTGGGGCTCGATTTTGATCCTGAAGATGAAATGCTCCAGGCGCTCTTAGGACGCATCCGCGCTAACCGGTTTGAAAGAGCAGTGCAGATAGCCGAAAAATTAGAGAGGCTTGGCATGAAAGGCGTTTGGGAAGGCGTTTTGGAAATTGTGACGAATCCCCGACTCATCGGACGTCCGCACTTTGCCGCGTGGCTCGCACAAAACGGTTATGTCGAAGATTACAACGCCGCCTTCTCCAAGTATCTCTCCCGCGGTAAACCCGGTTACGTAGAACGCGCTAAAACCTCCATCCATGAAGCAACCTCGGCGATTCTCAAGGCAAAAGGTATTCCCGTTCTAGCTCACCCGGGCCGATACAAGCTTAATGAATGGGAATTCGACAGCATGTTCAAGGAGTTTACCGAAGCGGGAGGCCACGCGATTGAGGTGACGACGGGAAGCCATACCCCCGGACAGAATTTGCTTTTTTGCGATTTCGCTCAGTCGAGAAATCTTTGGGCCTCTACCGGCAGTGACTTCCACCGTCCTATGAACCGCTGCGAGCCCGGTCTTCAAGGCGATTTACCGAGAACAGTTGAGCCCGTTTGGAATCATTTTCGCGCGTCATGAACCGCACACCTATACAATACTGACCTAAAAATCAGGCGGTTTCTCTTCGCCCGAATTTATATATAGAAAAGGTCAAAGTAATGGGATACATATTGCAAGTGATGCCTGAGAGCCCTCAGCCTCATCGCATCGAACAAGCCGCGAAGCTCCTGACAAAAGGGCAGGTGGCTGCTGTTTCTACCGACACCGGTTTTTCTTTGGTTTGCCGTTTGGACGACAAAGAAGCGCTGGATAAGATTCGTCTGATTCGTCAGCTGAGCGAGAAGAAGCACTTCACGCTTTTCTGTGACTCTCTGTCTCAGATGAGCAAGCTCGCTCGCGTCAACAATACCGGCTACCGCATGGCAAAAAGCGTCACGCCGGGGCCATACACCTTCATTTTGGAAGCGACTAAAGAAGTGCCCCGTCGCCTTTCTCATCCGTCTAAGAAGACCATCGGTTTAAGAGTTCCGTCTAATAAAGCACTGCACGCTTTGCTGGAAAAGATCGGAGAGCCTCTTGTCGGCACGACGGTCATCATGCCGGGCGAGGAGGAACCGCTTTCTTCCGCTTGGGAAATTCAGGATCGAATCGGTGACCAGCTGGCTTTCATTTTGGATGACGGCACTTCCGTAATCGGTGATACGACAGTGGTCGATCTTTCCGGAGACGAACCCGAAGTTATCCGTGAAGGCTTAGGCTCGGTTTCTGCCTTAGGCCTTTAACAAAGCTCCCATCTAATCAGCTCCTCTAAAGAAGCATATGGACATTTCTTCAATTGTTCAGACGATCGCGGTTTACGCGATCCCTTTGATTTTTGCGATCACGATTCATGAAACGGCGCACGGTTACGTCGCTAAGCTCTGTGGCGACCAGACGGCCTACATGCTCGGCCGCTTAACGCTGAACCCGATCAAGCATATTGACCCGGTAGGAACGATCTTGGTTCCGGGTGCGCTGCTGATCGGCAGTGCGCTGACCGGCATGAGCGGCATTGTGTTCGGTTGGGCAAAACCCGTACCGATCAATTTCCGCAATCTGCGCAATCCTAAAACCGACATGATCTGGGTGGCGGCAGCCGGTCCCGGCGCCAATCTGATCCAAGCCATCCTTTGGGCCATCGCACTCAAAATTTTGATCTCCATGGGCATTTACGAAGACTTCTTCATAAAAATGTGTGTGGCCGGCGTCAGCTGCAACATCGTGCTCATGGCATTGAACCTGATTCCGATTCCTCCTCTGGACGGAGGCCGCATTGTTACCGGTCTTCTGCCTCCGGGAATGGCTTGGCAGTACTCAAGAATCGAGCCGTACGGAATGTGGATTTTGTTTGCGCTGATTCTGACGGGAACTTTGTCCTTCCTTATGCATCCGTTCATGAGGATGGGACAGGCAATCGTTCAGTGGTTCATTTAGTTCGAGGATAAGCACATCATGAGAGCACCTTACATTCCGTCCGAGCATGCCGTTAAAGGATTAAACGCTGAGCCTTCTGCGTGGATCAAACGTTTTTGTCCGCTCTTTTCTCCCAACGCTAAGGTGCTGGATATGGCCTGCGGCGCCGGCCGAAACACTAAGCTCTTGGCTTCTTTCGGCAACCAAGTGACGAGTTTGGATATCGATGAGCGCTGCAGACCTTACATTGAGGTAATTCCGGGCGCGACGTTTATGCAGGCGGATTTAGAAGGGGCTCCGTGGCCGTTCGAGGATGAAGTATTCGACGTGATCGTCGTGAGCTTCTACCTGGAGCGCTCGCTTTTTCCGCATCTGGTCAAATCGTTAAAGCGGGGCGGATACCTTATTTATGAAACCTTCATGCTTCCCTTTGAAGGGTTTGACGGCAATCGCGCAAAGAGCCCGGATTTTGTACTGGAGCCTTTGGAACTCATTGATGCTTTCCGGGATACGCTGGAAGTGTTCGCATACGAAGAGTCGCTGATTGAAAAGGGCGACTGCTTCCAGCGGTTTGTGGCTAGAAAGCCGATCAACGGGAAAAATGTTCCGGTGATCCTGCCAAAAGAATAAATCTTAGTGAAATCAATGATTATGGAGCCTCGTTAGGCTCCATAACTTCTATACAATGAATTTGATAAACCAACCAAGGATCTCACCTCAAGGAGTGACTGATAATGATTAAAGGCAGTATTGTTGCACTGGTCTCGCCGATGTTCGAAGACGGCACCATTGACTACGACTCTTACCGCAACCTCATTGAAATGCACATCGCCGCCGGCACTAACGCCATCGTTGCCGTCGGTACAACCGGCGAAAGCCCGACGGTTGATTATGACGAACATAACGAACTTGTTCGTGTCGCCGTTGAAACGGCAGCCGGCCGCATCCCCGTGATCGCCGGAACAGGTTCTAACTCTACGAAGGAAGCCATCGAGCTTTCCGCTTATGCAGCTTCCGTCGGCGCAGATGCGACACTTCAAGTTGTTCCTTATTACAACAAGCCGACACAGGAAGGTCTCTTCCAGCATTTCAAAGCAATTTCCGATGCAGTTGATATTCCTATTATTCTCTACAACGTTCCCGGAAGAACGGTTGCCGATTTGAAGAATGACACGGTGCTTCGTCTGCTGGAGCTTCCGAACATTATCGGTTTGAAAGACGCAACCGGTGATTTGGGCCGCGCTTCCGAACTCTTGAGCCGTCTGCCGAAAGATCGTGAATTTGCGATTTACAGCGGCAACGATGATTCCGCTTTAGCTTTGATGCTGATGGGCGGCGCCGGTGTTATTTCCGTGACTGCCAATGTGGCTCCGGAACTCATGAGCCGCATGTGCGCGATGGCCTTGGCCAACGATGTCATGGGCGCTCGTGAAATTAATGATCGCCTGATGCCGCTGCACAAAGAACTTTTCTGTGAACCGAACCCGATCGTTCCGAAGTGGGCCCTTCACAGAATGGGACTCATTCCTCCCGGAATCCGTCTCCCGCTGACACCGCTTTCCCCCTCGAAACACGAGCAGGTTGAGCGTGCATTGATGGTCGGCGGATGCATCTAATTCACTGAGCACCACGAAAGAGGCGGTATAAGCTAAAATTACCGCCTTAATAGTTTTAATTTTCCCGATTTTCCAGGGAGTTGGAGTGACTAAATGAGCAGATTTCCTCTGCGTGCCTGTACTGTTGCCGTCATTGCGGCCTCTTTGACCGGATGTCAGTACTTGGGTTCTAAATTTACAGACGAAAAGATTCAGTACGAGAGCACAACCAGCCGCGCTCCGTTAGAAATTCCGCCTGATCTTTCACAGCTCCCGATGGACGATCGTTTTACCGTTCCCGGTAAGACTCAGACCGTTACGGCTACTCAGGTTGCTGAAACCGAGCAGGCTCGCAAGAACGCTTCCGGCGCCGCTGTTGAGAACGGCACCGCTCCGGTTCTTCCCACAACCGTCGTGACAAAAATTGTTAAAGACGGCAGTGAAAGATATATCCAAGTCAACCTGCCTCCGGAACAGGTTTGGGAATCTCTGCTGGACTTCTGGCCTTCAGTCGGTCTTCAGGTTGAACGAGAAGATCCGCGCGCCGGCGTGATGGAAACCAACTGGGCAGAAAACAAAGCCAATTTGCCGCAGGACATTATCCGAGCTACGCTCGGCAAGCTTCTCGACTCCGTTTACTCCACCGGCGAACGTGACCGTTACCGCACTCGTATTGAACGCAATGCAAACGGCGGTACCGATATTTACATCACGAACCGCCGCATGGTTGAGGTCTATACCAGCTCCAGCGAAGAACACACTGCCTGGCAGCCGGCTCCGGCTGACAAAGAACTTGAAGCCGAAATGCTGACTCGCTTGTCTCTGCGCTTGGAAAATGACTTCAATCCGAAGCAGAAGACCAGAGAAGAAATCGAAAAACAGCCTGCACTGCAGAAAGCCGCTCCAGTTTATATCAGCCGTGAAATCAAGGGAGCTGACGGCAAGACGGAAGCCCTGGAAATCGACGAAGACTTTGACCGCGCCTGGAGACGCGTGGGCGTCGGCCTTGATCGTGTCGGTCTGAACATTGAAGACCGTGACCGCTCTGCCGGTATCTACTACATCCGCTATCTGGATCCGGACTACGAAGTTAAGAAGCGCAACGACGAAGGCCTCTTCAGCCGCTGGTTCTCGAAAGAAAAACCCGTCGATGCACCGCTTTATCGTGTCAAACTTGTTTCTGACGGCAATAAGACAACTGTCACCGCAATGCCTGACAGTGATAAGACCGATCCTTTGAGCACTTCTGCAAGAATTCTGAATCTGCTCCAAGAACAAGTCAGATAAAAATTCAAATCAAATTCGAAGCCGGCGCCCTTAAAACGTCGGCTTTTTCATAGGAGAAAATAAATTGCGCCGAACTGACCGCGAAGTTACTGATGTTCAGAAGATGAAAGTGATTCTTGATCGCTGCAAAATCGTGAGCTACGCCATGTGGGATGGAGAAAAACCGTACGCAGTGATCATGAACTTCGGTTATGAATTTACGCCTGAAGGGAAGCTTCGCCTCTACAGCCACAGCGCGCTCGATGGTAAAAAAGTTTCCATCATCCGCGGCATCTGCAATAAAGTGGCTGCGATTATGGAGTGCGGAGAACGCGTCGTCATTGATCCCGAAATTCCTTGCAAGAGCGGCTCGGCTTTCCAAAGCATCATGGCCAACGGAACGATGAAAATCCTTCAGGGCTCGGAAGCCCGTCACGCGCTCGAAGTTTTCTATCGCCACCAGACCGGAGTGGTGCCTTCCTTCCCGGAAGGTGCGGAAAACTTCGTCACGATGTTCTGCTTAGAGTGTGACGAATACAGCTGCAAGATCTGCGTGAAATAACCGTTCTGAGGTGATCGAAAGCCTTTATAACGCTTCAGACTGGTAGGATGAGCGCAGTCAAAAAGGAAGGTTTAAAACCATGGCAGAAACAGTAATTGGAAAAGATACGGTTGCTTGGCTGAAGATCGATGTTTTTGATCTCACCGGAAATCAATTACAGGAAGGCCCGGAAGAAGGCTGGCAAGTGTTGTTCGGACACAATGATATTTTCCCGAAACTTGAACAGGCCTTGATGGGTAAGAAGGCACGAGATACCGTTACGCTGACGCTGGAGCCGGAAGATGCTTTCGGGGAAAGCGAACCGGAACTGATTCGCTCCGTTCCGCTGAATTTACTCGGTGACAATGTTGAACCCGGTATGAAAGTCGAAGGCGTTCCCGGAGAACCGAGCGACGGAAGATTTTATACCGTGATCGGCAGCGATGAAAATCACGTCTTCTTAGACGGTAATCATCCGTTTGCCGGCTGGGCTCTGAAGTTTGTCGTTAGAGTCCTCAAGGTCGAAAAAGCCACGCCGGAAGAAGTCGAAGAAATGGAAGCGCCGGAACTGCTGGAGGTCGCAGATCTGGTCAAAGAGGCTTCAGAAACCAAACACTGATTCACCGAAGAATCAAATATGCGAATGGCTCGACAAAGGTCGAGCCATTCGCATTAAAAAGACAGAAAAATACTATTTCGTCTCTTTGGCTTTCTTTTGCAGATCGGCCAATAATTCCCAAGCCTGGCGCGGAGAGAGATCATCCATGGAAACATCCGCGAGCTGGTCTCTGAGTTCGAGCAGAGTCGGATCTTCTTCGGGGAGTTCTTCTTCCGGGAAGACTGTTGACGAGGCCTCAGACGCAACAAAGAGGTCGAGCTGTTTATCATCCGTTTGAGCCGCACGTTCTTCAAGTTTTAAGAGCACCTTTTGTGCACCTCGAATCACACTTCTCGGAATGCCCGCCAGCTTGGCTACAGCGATACCGTAGCTTTGATTGGCGGCGCCGGGTCGGATTTCGTGCAGGAAGACAATGTTCTTCGAACTTTCAGCGGCCGCCACATGAACGTTGACGACATCTGGGAGCGTCTTTTCTAACTGCGTCAGCTCAAAATAATGCGTTGCAAACAGCGTCAGGCTTCTGCAGTTCACAACTAAATCTTCCGCGATTGCGGCTGCCAAAGACAATCCGTCAAAGGTAGAAGTTCCGCGTCCGACTTCGTCCATAAGGACTAGGCTCTTATCGGTCGCCTGGCGGAGGATCGAAGCGGTTTCGGTCATCTCCACCATGAACGTGGAAAGTCCCCTTGCCAGATCGTCTGCGGCACCGATACGAGTCAGAATTTTATCGATGACGCCGATGTCCGCGCTCTCTGCGGGAACAAAGCTACCGCTGTAAGCTAAAAGAACAATCAGCGCGATGGAACGCATGTACGTTGATTTACCACCCATGTTCGGTCCGGTAATGACGTGCAGACGGTGCTGGGCATCGAGGTCGCAGTCATTCGGTACGTAGTTCTCGATCGTTTCTTCGACAACCGGGTGTCGGGCACCCTTAATCTCCACAGAGGTCACCGGAACAAAATTCGGTTTAATCCAGCGGTAGGTATCGGCGTGCTGAGCAAAAGAAGAAAGCGCATCAAGGGCGCTGACGCCGTGAGCGGAATTCAAAAGATCCTGGCAGAAGGGCTTGCACTTAAGAATGAGCTCTTCGTAAAGCTGCTTTTCCAAAGCTTTGGATCGTTCCTCTGCGCTGACGGCTTTGTCCTCAAATGCTTTGAGTTCCGGCGTGATGTAGCGTTCAACGTTTTTGAGGGTTTGGCGCCGGCGGTAATCCGCAGGGACTTTATCAATTTGGCCTTTAGGGACTTCAATGAAGTAGCCTTGAACGCTGTTGAATTCCACTCGAAGATTGGGAATGCCTGTTCGTTCTTTTTCACGGGCCTCGTAGTCAACTAAGAATTGACCGCCGTGATTTTTAAGGGCGCGAAGTTCGTCAAGCTCAGCATTAAATCCTTCGGCAATAACATTGCCGTCGCGGATAAAGGTGCTCGGTTCTTTTTTTAGAGAAGCGCAAAGAAGCTGATAAAGCTCTTCGGGGAGCGGCAACTCTTCCGCGGTTTCTTTGAGAAGTTCGGAATCAAGATCCGACAGGTTCTCGGCTATTACGTTGAGCGACGGCAGCGCGTCCCGCAAAGCAGCAAGTTCACGAGGTTTGACTGAGCCTAAAGCGATACGCGTAGCGGTTCGTTCAAAGTCGGGAATGCTTTTTAGGAACTCGTTAATGTTTTCCAGCTTTTCCATCGAGCCCAAAAGAATCTCGACAGCATCCGACCGTTTGGTGGCTTCAGACTGATCTCGACAGGGCGAAGTCAGCCAGGAAGCAAGACGGCGGCTTCCCATCGCCGTCCGGCAATGGTCCAACGTCGAGAAGAGCGTATTGGTCTGCTCTCCACGCAGCGTACGGACAATTTCAAGGTTTCTGCGGGAGGCAGCATCAAGGCCTAAGTGGTCGTTGTCCGTCTCGCGGGTAATGGCCGTGATGTGCGTTAAGTCGGTTCCCTGGGTGGAACGGGCATATTCCGCTACCACTCCGGCCGCAGTAATCAAGAGGTCGGAGTCGGCGATTCCGAAAGGCTCAAGGGTGGAGGTTCCGAATTGCTTCAGCAGGGTCTTTTCTGCTCGAATTCGATCAAAGTGCCAGTCGGGAAGGGCAGATACAGAACGATCCGGGAAACGCTCTTCAGCAAGTTCGCGGTCATGGTCTGCAATCAAAATTTCAGACGGATTGATGCGTTCGATTTCGTTCAGAAGACCGGCCTCGGTGGTTTCCATCGCCTTGAAGACACCGGAAGAAATCGTCATCCAGGCTAATCCGACAGCGCTTCCCTTGCCTTGAATGTACACGGCGAGCAGTGTGCTCTCCGAGCGGTCGTTGAGAAGGCTTTCGTCTGTCAGCGTTCCTGGCGTGATCGTACGAACCAGCTTTCTTTCCATCAAACCTTTGCCCGGGGTACCGAGTTGCTCGCAGATGCCGACACTGAAGCCTTGATTGACCAAACGGACCAGATACTGATCCAGCGTCATGTAGGGAATGCCGGCCATTGGGATACGAGTCCCGGAGTTGGTGGACGAACGCGAAGTCAGCGTCAGCCCGAGCACTCTATGGACGAGTTCGGCGTCTTCGAAAAAAGTTTCGTAGAAGTCGCCCATTCGATACATGATCAATAAGGTCGGATTGTCGCGTTTGATTTGAATAAACTGACGCATTGCAGGCGTAAAGCTCAGCAAATCCTGTTCACTAATATTGGCAATCGAGGCGATAGACTTGTCGGACATTGATACTTGGATAATAAGTGGCGTTCGTTGATGATATCTCAACGGACAAAAAATCGATAAAAAAAGCCTTCGGACGGTTCGCCGAAGGCTTTATCAAAATTTGTGCTAAGGATTAAGCTTGGCGGCCCTGAATGACGTTAACCATTTCCGGGAAGATCTTCGGAGCGGCGGCAATGATTTCGCCTTTCTGAAGATAATCACCTTCGCCGGAGAAGTCGGTAACGAAGGCGCCGGCTTCACGGGCAATCAGTGCACCGGCAGCGATATCCCAAATCTTGATGCCTTTTTCCCAGTAGCCGTCAAAGCGGCCGCAGGCTGTCCAGCAAAGATCAAGAGCAGCAGAACCGATGCGGCGCAGACCGCAGGTCTTTTCCATCATGACCTTCATGGACTTGATGTAAGCATCGTAGTTATCGCCTTCGCGGAAGGGGAAGCCGGTGGCAAGCAGGGCATCCTGCATGGAATTGCAGCCGGAGACGCGGATACGGCGGGAATCAAGGTAAGCACCTTTGCCTTTGGTTGCGGTAAAGAGCTCATTGGCCATGGCGTGATAGACGACAGCATGGAGCGGCTGACCGTTTTTCAGCAGAGCGATGGAAACGGCAAACTGAGGAATTCCGTGAATAAAGTTCGTCGTGCCGTCGAGCGGATCAATGACCCAAGTGTATTCGGCGTCTTTCTTGCCGCTCTCACCGGTTTCTTCACCGAGGAATGCGTGATCGGGGTAGGCGGTCTTAAGTGTTTCTACAATGACGCGTTCGCATTCTTTGTCCACTTCAGTGACATAGTCGCCGAGACTCTTGTTCGAGATCTGAAGATTGCTGCGGTCACGGAAAGCGATGACCTGAATCTTGCCGGCGTCGCGAGCGGCCTTAATTGCCATGTTGAGCATGCCTTCATTCTGCATCGGCAGAGATGGAGCAGGGCGGTAATGTTTCTTCTGATCGCCGTTTTCAGCGCTTTTACGGCTGGTGGAGCGAGGAGCGCGCTTTTTATCGGTGGCCTTTGTCGTTTTTGCCATCGGCTTAGTTGTGGTTGCCATTTATTCCTCTGATGAACTTTTTATGCACCGCCTCAGCGGTGAAGTAAACTTTAGAGTCAGAAATTTTACCTCAAGAGACAGTAGTTTATGGACTTCCTTCCCCAACGAGGGCGTATCCGCTTCGTTCTCGTTTCACCCAGCCACCCGGGCAATATCGGCTCTGCCGCAAGGGCGATTAAGACCATGGGATTTGACCGTCTATACGTCGTGAGCCCCCGTCATCCCGAGTACCGCACCGATCCGGATGCAATTGCTTTTTCTACTCATGCTGTCGATGTTCTTCAAAACAGCGTCTGTACTGAGACACTTTTAGAAGCGTTAAAAGATGTTTCTTTTGCCTGTGCGCTCTCCGGCTACGATCGGGAATTCGGACCTCCTCTGGCAGACTTGCAGACTTCCTGCGAAATGGTCAAGACATGTTTGGAAGAAAATCCTCAGGAAGAAATCGCCTTTGTCTTCGGAACGGAAAGAAGCGGCCTGACGAACGAAGAGATGATGCTCTGTCAGCTCTGTACCGCTATCCCGGCTAATCCTGAATGCGATTCCCTGAATCTGGCCCAGGCTGTGCAGGTGACGGCTTATCAGGCTCAGCAGACACTTCGCGGAAGAGCCTTGGATGCGCATGCCAGCCGTTTTGAAGGTGAGGCGCCCGCAAGTGTGGAAGCCATTGAAGGGCTCTATGAACACCTTGAAGAGGCAATGATCGCCTGCGGAGCTCTGAATCCCGAACGTCCTAAGCTGATGATGCCCAAACTGAAAAGAATTTTGTCTCGTTCCGGTTTAAGCGTACCCGATGTCGATATGCTTAGGGGTATCTGCGCTGCGATTATTTGTCCGCGGGCGGAACGCAGCGGAAGAAAATCGAAAAAAGACGGACAGCAATAAGAGATTCAGAGGGAAGGATGTTTTCGAGAATCAAAGGAGATGTCAACTCCATTTATGAAAGGGATCCTGCCGCGCGTTCACGCTGGGAGGTTCTTCTTTGCTACCCCGGACTGCATGCCATCATTGCACACCGAGTGGCACACTGGCTGTGGAATAAAGACTGGAAGGTAAGCGCAAGAGCACTTTCCCAGTGCAACCGCTTCTTAACCGGAATTGAAATCCATCCGGCAGCAAAGATCGGAGACCGCGTGCTGATTGACCACGGCATGGGAGTCGTGATCGGAGAGACGGCTGAGGTCGGAGATGACTGCACGATTTATCACGGCGTCACGCTGGGCGGAACTTCTCTTGCCTCGGGAACAAAACGGCATCCGACGATCGGTAAAAACGTCATTGTCGGCGCCGGCGCCAAGATTCTCGGCGGTTTTGAAATCGGCGATAACTGCCGCATCGGCAGTAACGCCGTGGTGATCAAGCCGCTCCCGCCCAACTCAACAGCTGTGGGCAACCCGGCTCGAATCGTGGATAAATCCAAGAAAGCGGTTCCGAAGAAAGAGCCCGAGCCTCAGCCTGACCCGAAAGCCCAGGTTCGTTTAGCTGCCTATGGCGTCGTTGCTAACGAAGAAGACCCGTACGTAGAGAAGATTAAATCGCTCGAGAATTTGCTTCAGGAGCAGCAGGCACGTCTGGACGAAATGGAAAAGAAGATCAGCTAAGCACACCTGATCTAAGCCCAAAACAAAACGTGCAGCCCGAAGGCTGCACGAATCAAAGAATAATCTCTGATTAAACGTTGTTCTGCGGGACGGTGTAGAGCTCGTCGATCTCAGCGCGGAGTTTTTCGCGGATGATCGGACGGCGAAGCTTCATCGTGACCGTCAGACATCCGTTGTCAACGGTCCAATGTTCCTTCAACAGGCGAATATTTCGCGGAATACCGTACTGCGGGAAGCGAGAAGCAGCTTTCTTTAAACGCTTCAGCGCGGCCATGCGGATGTCGCGACGCATGAGCATGCGGTCGTCTGAAGGATCCACATTGAATTCCTTAGCAAACTTCTCCCACTCGGCTTCGTTGACGACAGCTAAAGCTGTGATGAAAGGACGAGCTTCGCCCACCACCATGACCTGCTCAAAAAGCGGATCTGTCTGAATCGCAAGTTCCATGTCGGTCGGAGGAATCTTCTCTCCGGTGGAAGTTACGATGATTTCTTTGATTCGACCTTTGATGCGGATGCGGCCGGCATCCGACAAGTCAGCTTGGTCGCCCGTTCTGAACCAGCCGTCTTCGGTAAAGACTTCGGCTGTTGCGTCAGGACGCTTCCAGTAGCCTTTCATGACAGTCGGGCCTTTAACCTGCAGCTCTTCTATGTCGCCGAGACGAATTTGAAGTCCGGGAATCGGCTGTCCGACCGTGACGGGATTGTTGCAGTTCTCGCGATTCACGGAAATAACCGGAGAGGTCTCGGTCAGACCGTAACCTTGGCGCAGTTCAACGCCCATGGCGTTGTAGAAACGGCCGATAGCGTTGTTTAACGCGGCACCGCCGGCAATCGCGATTCTCAATCGGCCTCCGAACACATCGCGGATCGGGAGCACGATGCGGCTTTCCAGCATCGGCCAAATGAAAGAATCAAGCCAGGAAGCGGAAGAAGAGGGAACGGCCAGGCCGTTACGGCGGCAGAATCTTCTCCAGCCGATCATTTCGGCTTGATCGGCAAGCGTGGCGGCAATGCTTCCCTTGGACTGAAGACTCGCTTTGATGCGGCTATGAAACTGCTCAAAGACGCGAGGTACGGCCACAAAAATCGTCGGACGGATGATCTTCAGGTCTTCGGCAAGTTTTAAGACGGAGCGGGCAAAACCGACTTCGGCGCCTAAGAACAAAGTGAAGTAGAAAGTGACGGTTCTTTCGAACGTATGAGAAAACGGCAGGAAAGACAGGAAGACGTCATCGGAACCGACGTCAATCACCTGAGAAAACGATTTCACGTTGCTTAAAACGTTATCGTGCGTGAGCATGACGCCTTTCGGTTTACCGGTGGTGCCTGAGGTGTAGACGATGGCAGCGAGGTCATCGGGATCAATCGAGACTTCTTTAAGGTCGGTGTTTTCTCCCTGTTTGAGCCAATCGGAAAGATTGACCACAGGGACAGGAGAGTCTTCTGAAGCACCCTCGGCATCGTTTCCGGTCGTGACGACGAGTTTGAGGTACGGATATTCTTTTTGCGCGTTCAGCATGGCGTTCCAGCGCAGAGTACGCGGAACAAAAAGAATCTTAGCTTCCGAATTGTTCAGAATGAAAGCGCTGGAAGACGGCGTATCAACCGCGTGCAAGGGAACCGGAACCATGCCTTGCGAAAGGATGCTCAAGTCGCAGGCGGTTGCCGTGATGGAATTGGGCAACAGGACAGCTGCGTGGTCGCCTTTTGATAAGCCGGAGGCCGTAAAGGCTTTGCGCCAGCTGCGAACCATATCAGCGAATTCTTTCCAAGTTACGCTGATCCAAGTCTTAGATTTGTCGTCAAACTGGCGATAAGCAACCTTGTTCGGGCGAACTTTTTCGTTGATCGCGAGCAAGTCCGGAATGACGCGCATGTTGTTGAGGTTGTCTGCTGTCATTTACTTTCCAAAATTTTCATAAAGTTTCTCGATTTCGTCACCGTGTTCGGCCACGATAACGCGGCGCTTCAATTTCAGCGTAGGCGTTAAAGAATCGTTTTCAATTGTCCAAGGTTCTTTGAGAAGAAGCACGGAACGAGGTACACCATACTGCGGAAATGATTTGCAGGCGGTCTTGATGCGTTTAAGGATTTCCCTGATAACTGCCTTGTTGGTAAGGATTTCAGGATCTTTGGGATCCAGGTTCAGAGAAACGACAAATCGTTCGAAGTTATCTTTGTTCAGCACGAGGAGGCCGACGATAAAGGGACGATTGTCGCCGTAGACCATGGCCTGATCAAAAAGCGGATCCCTTTCGATGGCTTGCTCGATGTCGACAGGGGGCACCTTCTCGCCGGTAGACGTCACGATGATCTCTTTAATGCGGCCTTTGATCTTCAGGTAGTTGCCGGGAAGGATGTCGGCTTGGTCACCGGTAGAGAGCCAGCCTTCGGGATCCAGAGTCTTGAACGTGTCTTCCGGACGCTTCCAGTAGCCTCTCATGACCTGCGGTCCGCGCACTAAGAGCTCGTCTTTTTCTCCCAGTTTGGCTTCAATACCTTCGAGGATCGGCCCGACAGTATCGGGATGATTGGCTCCGATTTTATTGACGGAAATGATCGGGGAAGTTTCGGTCATGCCGTAGCCTTGGAAGATTTCAATTCCTAAGCCGATGATCGTTTTGGCAACTTCCGGGCTCAGGGCTGCACCGCCGGAAACCGCGACGCGCATGCGGCCTCCGAAGGAGTTCTTAATCTGATTGCGAACGAGTTTGTCGTAAAGAGGATCCATCAGACGATCGAAGGCTGCCGGGACAGCGGAGTCGACAGGCAGGCCGTTGCAACGGCAGAAATTACGGTAACCGGCGTCAACAGCCGCGTTGAAGACTAGGCGGCTCACGGCGCCTTTTTGTTTCAGACGTTCGTTGATCTTAGCTGCGACTTTTTCAAAAACTCTCGGAACGGACATCATGATGGACGGACGTACAAGTTTTAAATCGTCCAGAATGCGTGCAACTCCTCGGCTGAAAGTGACTTTATTGCCCATTCCCAGGCCGATGTAATAGGAAGTGGTGCGCTCGAAGGTGTGAGACAGCGGGAGGAAGGATAACCAGGTGTCGGAAGGATTCGGCGCGATGTTGTAAAGCAAGGCCGAAATATCGCTCATGATATTTTTATGTGTGAGCATGACACCTTTAGGTTTACCGGTTGTACCGGAGGTGTATACCAAAGCGGCCAAGTCTTCCTCTTCGGGTCCGGGCGGAAGGGTTAAGACGGATTCGCCTTCTTTCAGCCATTCAGCAACGTTAACGCTGCGAACCTCTTTGCTTTCAGGTTCGGATTCATCATCGATGTAGACGACTGTGCGGAGCTGAGACAAATCGGCGCCGGTTGCTTGAATGGCATGCCAGCGTGCGCGGTTAACAGTGACGAGGAGCTTCGTGTCCGAATCTTCCAGAATGTAGGCGCAGTTGGCCGGCGTGTCGATGATATGCAGCGGGACCGGAACAAGGCCGACGATCAGTGCGCCCTGATCAAAACAAACGGCATCAATGCCGTTTGGCAGAAGCATGGCGACTCGATCGCCTTTCTTTAAACCGGAGGCTACAAACGCGTTGGCCCAATCTAGGGCGCGAGCGTAGAGCTCTTTAAAAGAGAGCGTTTCCCATTGTTTGGTTTTGGCATTGAATTGACAAACGGCCGGATCATCTCCGCGGATTTCTAGGTGATGAGAAATAAGCTCAGGAATAACGCGGAGCTTTCGAATCTCTTCAGCGCGGGTAAATTCATTATCTTGTGGTTGCTGCATGATTGATTATTTTGAAGAAGAGTTGTCCGTAACCGCAAAGTTCAAATTCAGGGCACGGATGATTTTGAGAATGGTTGAAAATTCCGGAGAACACTGTCCCGAAAGCGTGCGGTAAAGGCTTTCTCTGGAGAGTCCAGTTTCTCGGGCAAGGCGGGACATGCCGTAATTCTTGGCAATACGCCCGAGTGCCGCTGCAATTTCCGCAGCGTCGTTCTGAGCGCTCTGGAGCATTCGATTGAGCGAATTGACGAGCTCTTCCGTGTCTTCCTTAAGAGAAGAGGAAGGAGTTTTTGTCGATAAATTCATCAAATTTAGGCGCGGAGCCCCCTGCCTTCAGGCAGGGGAGGAAGCGCCTCCTCCTTTCGAATTTCTGTTAAATAGGTTCGTCTCTTTTCCAGCAGATGCAGCTTCTTGCAGCTGATGCCGGCTGAAATGCGGGTTCCGTCAAGTTTTCGAACATCAAAGAACCCCGATGATCGACGGCCGAAAATGAAGCTTTCTTCTCCCTGGCAGGCAACTTTGTCAAAAAGACGGAAGCCTTTGACCTCAAAGGGAGCCTGATTGCGCTTTCGAATGCCGCCTTTGAGGATGGAGAGCTTGTGAATCTGCCGGTTGTTCCGGCGCGTCTGCTTCTGGAAGAAGAATTCGCAGAGCCTTTCGGCGCCGAGGTTGCCGGCGATGCAGAAAGCATCCGCACAATGCGACTTGGCGATGCCGTTCGCGATTCGTGCGTGCTTGGTCCGGTATCCATAGGTGTTGCTCACCTCAATCCCCGGATGCAAAGCTCTTAGACGGTTGTGTACTTCCCTGCGCATAATTCCCATGAAGGCTTCCGCACGGAACGATTTCCCTCGCTTGGCCTTCAACGTGATATCGCCGCGGTGAAGTGCCTTATGGCACGTCTCACAAAGCGTAATCAGGTTGCCGGGCGAATCTCCACCGGTACGTCTGCTTTCCAAGTGATGAACATTGAGCACCGGATCTTTCGATCTGCCGTAACAATGCTGACAAACGTGCCCGTCTCTGAAAAGAACATACTCGCGGACGTTCCAGAAGCCGAGCTGCTCGCCCTCTTGGTACTCTTTCCCTGCAATGTCTGGATTCTTCAGCAGCTGCATGTCGAAGGAAGCCGTTTCCACGGTGATCTTCGTGACCGGCAGCAGTCGAAGAACCGCTTCTATGCGCGACAAGTGCGCGTTGATTCGGTTTTCAACCGACGGAGCAAGCCAGCCTTTGCGCTTGGTGCGGAGACGGTTGTTGAACCTCGGCGCGCGGTAGCGCGTTTTGCGGTTACAGCGCGACTGCCGTAACGCGCGACGAGCAGAGAGCAGATCAGAGACGTCCTGACGGAGTTCGACTTCTGATGCATAAAGCTCAGCCTTTTCCGTTGATGCGGAAAGGCCGACATGTTTGTACCCGGCATCAACACCCAGAGTCACCGGCTGTTTGGACTCACCCGTTGCAATCGTCAGCTGAATAGTGAAAGGCGTTCGCCTCTTCACAATAGCTTTCTTCTCTTTAAGCAGAAGGCGCGCTTTTGCCGGTGAACAGGGCATCAGCGGTTTTCCGAGTTTGTTTAGGACAAATACTCTCAAGTTTTATCTCCTCGGTCTTTCGACCGGTTGTGATCCTTCGCCAATGTTGGAA
Organism: Parasutterella sp.; assembly: GCF_057870745.1. NCBI lineage: Bacteria > Pseudomonadati > Pseudomonadota > Betaproteobacteria > Burkholderiales > Sutterellaceae > Parasutterella > Parasutterella sp. The sequence goes on from NZ_DBMALT010000015.1 coordinate 45,570, forward strand.
GGGGTTTCAAGCCGACAGCACCGCTCCTGCCTCTCAGAGCTTTTAACCATCGGCCGCAGAGCGCGGGACTAGGATCTGCATCCCGCGGTGCCTATAGGTTCCCGACCAACGTAGTCCGCCAAACGACGGCCTGAGGCTAGTCAACTAGAGGCTTTTTCAAGCCTCGGCCTTTAGGCCGAGGTAGTTGACAAGGTCGGCAAATAAGAAGAAATTTTGCCGAGTGTAGCTTATAGGCTACAGAAATTCAAAAAGTCGACGAGATTACAGCCAGATGGTGCGTTTAATTCGGCATGATCGGCAGCTTCATCGGCTGCAGGATCATCGAAGTGATTTCTTCGGAACGGATAACATCCGGAAGCTCCTTGTGGGAATCACGAAAGTAATCCATCACAACTTTGATGCATTCCGTGTAGTAGCGCTGCGCGATATTTTCCATGAGGTCGTAAGTTTTGCCGCTTTCGTCATGGAAATTGGGATAGTCAAAGAGAAAATAGTCGATTAAATCTTCGACCGTGAGCATTCCTTTGCTGACCGTGTAGTACTGAGTCAGAGTTGCAAAGGGCTCGTTTTGTTTGTTGTAAAGACGAGAAGTGAGAACGAGGTCTAGCGAATCTGAGGAAATGTCTTCGTCGCTGTCCTCGTCGCAGAAAGTCTCGGGTTTGACGCTTTCAATGCGCAAAGAAGCCTGATTGATCATGCTCCACAAAGCATGGCAGTCGTATTTCTTTAAACGATAGCTTTGAGCCTTGATACGGAAAGTAGCGTCTCCGTCTTCGTCATGACCGAAATCAGCAGTGAAATTGTTGATTAAATCATCAGCGCGCTGAAGAGCCTCTTCTTCGGAGAAGTAGGCGCCGGCGTCAGCGAGGAAAGATAAATACTTCTGCAGACGGCGGGTGTCATAGCCTTTACGGTCAAGCTTCACTTGTTCGAATGCATACTGGCCGGCAATCATGCCGGGCGTAAAGGTCACTCCGTCCTCAACGTATTCTCCGCTGTTGTTGATGAAGTCCGCGACACGATCGAGCTGTCCGCAACCATAGATTGCCAAACAGATCGACGGGATCGTACGACTCGGAGAAGTGAAACGCATTTGAAAACTCGAACAAATAATGAAACAGGGACGATCATTTTAACGACTCCGAGACAGGGAGGAGTATAAGACGAGTCATGAAAAAATCTGAATTTACAATTCGGCCTCCGTCATTGAGCCCACAGGCTTGAGCGATTTATAGGGCTGAAAACAATAGAAAAAATTCACAAAAAACGGCATGAAATTACCCTCGTAGTCAGTTGTGATATTAAGGAAAATACTAATATAAGGAATGACAAATTTTCTTTGCGCTATTAAAATAGTGACAGATAGAAATGTTTTTTAGCAGAAGGATTTTAAGAAAATTGATTTATTATCTTTTGTTATTTATAAATTCATATATACAAACGGATGAAGAATTTTCTTACTAACTGAATTTTCTATATTTTATTTAAAAATCTTGCTAAAAAATAGGTATTCTATTCATACAGTCTTACGAAAGCGTTGCTCCTCAAACATAACGCTGAACGGTTTGGTTGGTCCCGAGCTGTTCAATAGACACCTAAAAGCCGTCGAAAACCTCGACGGCTTTTTCTTATCCGAAATCTTTTAAGAAAATTCTTCTATTTAATATTCGGGTCAAAAATTCTCGAACCCCGCGTGGTTTCCCGTCGGACATGGTCTAGTAAAGAAAAATTTGTCCGATTTTTGAGTTAAATCCCTGACAATTGAGCCGAAAGTAGAGGTATAAAGCAGAGGTAGAGGACTATTAGTAATTTCCCTTAGTTTATCTCATATTATTTCATGAATATGACAGATATTTAATCTGACACTAATTAAGAAGATGATCGGAGGTATGAAATAGAAAATATAATCAAATAAGATAATAAATAGATATAATTTTAGATTTTTCGGTTTTTGTAAGGGCTTTTTGAGTTTTTTGACTAGGAAGCTAAAGATCCTGACAAGTTCTTGAATCTACAACGAAAAGAGAGGAGTTACATTTCTACTCGATCCTACCTATTTTGAGTGATCAGAGCTTCGAAAAAAGCTGAGCAAAATAGACGGTTACAAAATCAGCTTAAAAAAAACGAATCTCAACCTATTGTGTTTTTCCTCTTCCGTCATTTTTCACGTCTTTCGCGCAGGTCCTTTTATCTACAAGGTTTTTGATTTTTTCCTACAGTTTTGACCTACACAAGAGATTTTTAATATCCCCTCTTATTTCCGTATATAGTTATCTTTTTATTGTTCCCACACCATCTGTTGTATGAGATTATCATTTGGAGTAGATTTACTGGTCCGATAGCTCAAACTTTGTTTGGACTATCGGACCACCCTAAAAGTTTTTAAATGGCTTAGCAGTACATGACTATTTTTAAATTAATGTATTTGCGAACATGAACTATAGATAAGGAGACAAGGCAGATGAGCCCTACGATGGAGACGCCGATGTACGTCATTAAACGTGACGGCACGGTAAAGGACTTCGATATTTCAAAGATTGCAGCCGCCCTCGAAAAAGCAGGTAAAGCCACCGGTGAATTCGATGCCGCGACCGCAAACCGCATCACTCATATCGAAGTGATGAACCGTCTGGCTCAGCAGAATGTTGCGACTCCTACTATTGAACAGATTCAGGATGCCGTAGAAAACGCGCTCTTTGATACCGGATTCCGTAAGACCCTTCGTGCTTATATTGTTTACCGCGAACAGCGCGCAAAGGCCCGTGATGCTCGCCGCAGCCTCGTTGATGTTGAAAGCTCTATGAATGAGTACCTGCAGCATCTGGACTGGCGTGTGAACGCCAATGCCAACCAAGGCTACTCTTTGGGCGGTTTGATTCTCAACGTTTCCGGTAAGGTTGTTGCTAACTATTGGCTCAACTATATTTATCCTCCGGAAGTCGGCAATGCTCACAGACAGGCCGATATCCATATCCACGACTTGGATATGCTTTCCGGCTATTGCGCTGGCTGGTCCCTGAAGACACTTTTGAATGAAGGTCTGAACGGTGTTCCAGGCAAGGTTGAAGCCGGAGCACCTAAGCATTTAACCAGTGCTGTCGGTCAGATCGTAAACTTCCTCGGTACGATGCAGAATGAGTGGGCCGGTGCTCAGGCTTTCAGTTCGTTTGACACCTATCTCGCTCCTTTCATCCGCATCGACAACCTTGATTACAAGGAAGTCCGTCAGTGCATTCAGGAACTTATTTACAACCTGAATGTCCCGAGCCGCTGGGGTACACAGACTCCGTTTACAAACCTGACGTTTGACTGGGTCTGCCCGCAGGACCTGCGCGATCAGCATCCTTTGATCGGCGGAGAAGAAGTTGACTTCACGTACGGTGAGCTCCAGAAAGAAATGGACATGATCAACCGTGCGTATATTGAAGTGATGCTTGAAGGCGACGCTAAGGGCCGCGTTTTTACATTCCCGATCCCGACGTACAACATGACGCCGGACTTCGAGTGGGACAGCCCTAATGCACATTTGCTCTTTAGCATGACTGCCCGCTACGGTCTGCCGTATTTCCAGAACTTCATCAATTCCGAACTCAAGCCGAACATGATTCGTTCGATGTGCTGCCGTCTGCAGCTGGACTTGAGAGAGCTGCTTAAGCGCGGCAACGGACTTTTCGGCTCTGCTGAACAGACCGGTTCCTTAGGCGTTGTGACAATCAACTGCGCTCGTTTGGGTTATGTTTTTGCTCAGGATGAAGAAGGTTTGTTCAATCGTCTGAGCTACCTGCTTGACTTAGCCCGCAACAGCCTTGAAATTAAGCGCAAGGTCATTCAGCGCCATATGGATCAGGGCTTGTTCCCGTATACAAGACGTTATCTCGGCACGCTGCGTAATCACTTCTCTACGATCGGTGTGAATGGCATCAATGAAATGATCCGCAACTTCACACAGGACGAAGAAGACATTACGACGGAAGCCGGCCACGCCTTTGCCGCTAAAGTGCTTGATTTCATCCGCGACAAGATGGTCATGTTCCAGGAAGAAACCGGACACATGTACAACCTTGAAGCCACACCGGCTGAAGGTACAACTTACCGCTTTGCCAAAGAAGATAAGAAGCGTTTCCCGAAGATTCTTCAGGCGGGTACGCCAGATCATCCTTACTACACCAACAGCTCTCAGCTGCCGGTTTCCTATACGGACGATCCTTTCGAAGCTTTGGAAATGCAGGAAGACCTGCAGAAGAAGTATACAGGCGGCACCGTACTGCATCTGTACATGAATGAAGCCATTTCGAGCCCCGAGCTCTGTCGCGACATCGTTCGCCGCGCTTTGACACGTTTCAGACTGCCGTACATCACGATCACTCCGACATTCTCGGTTTGCCCGAAACACGGTTATATCCCGGGCAACCACGAGTTCTGTCCGAAGTGCGACGCAGAATTGATTGCCAAAAAGAAGCTTGACATGGCTTCCAACGGTTAAGAAACAGTAAAGATTAATTTTTTAGGATTGATTTATTCACACAGGAGACTGCAATGAATGAAAATGTTAAAGACACAAACATCGAATTGAAAGACGAAGAACGCACAAAATGCGAAATCTGGACCCGCGTGATGGGCTACCATCGTCCGATCTCTTCTTTCAACATCGGCAAGCAGGGTGAATTTGCAGAACGCAAATACTTCGACGAAAAGAAGTGCGGCTGCAGCAAGTAATCTTTGATTAAAAGAAATCCTCTCGTTGCTTCGCGCATCGGGAGGTTTTTTATTTGGGATTTTTCTTTTTATGAAAGACGTATTTATTCCTATTGAACCTGAAGTGAAGGACAAACCTGCTGAGGAACTTCTGGTGGGCGGCGTAACACGCATGACCACCATCGACTTTCCTGATTGTTTATCTGCAGTGGTCTTTATCAAAGGGTGTCCGTGGAAGTGCGTCTATTGTCAAAACGAGGATCTCCAAAGCCGAGAGATGAACGAAGGGGACGGTTACGTTTCCTGGGAATACATTGATCATTTCCTTGACAGAAGAAAAGGTTTAATTGACGGCGTGGTTTTCAGCGGCGGAGAACCCTGTGTTGATCCTGCGCTCCCTGACGCCATTAAAAGAGTCAAAGAGAAGGGCTATAAGATCGGGCTGCACACCGGAGGAATGTATCCGCGCAGACTGAGAGCGATTCTTCCGTATTTAGATTGGGTCGGATTAGATATCAAGGCTCCTTTGTCTGATGAAGCTGCTTATGAAAAAGTCGTTCGCCGCAAAGGCGCAGCAGCCAAAGTTCGTTCTTCTCTTGAAATGCTGTTAGAGGTTGGTGTTTCTATAGAAACACGTACGACCGTGCATCCCGAATATCACACTGAAGAGCAAATCCTTCAGCTCGCCAGAGAACTGTCTGATGCAGGAATTGAAACTTACGCACTTCAAATTTATCGCCAGCCCAGAGGACTGCCGGAGGAACATCTTCTTGAACGTGTCGGAAGTGACTATCCGCATGAAGAGACTTTAAAAACGCTCGAGTCCTTATTCAAGAAATTTATTTATCGCCGCAGTTAGCGTTTTTTGAGAAATAAATTTTATGAGACTGGCTCGAAAGAACATTCGGGACCGGTCTTCTTGCTTTTCGGACAAAGCATTGAACTCAACTTCGGCGGCATATTTTCTTTAAGACAAATCTCCTTGTTAGACTTTGACCAACCATTTTCGGACGGAGCTCATCGATGAAAAACAACGGCAATTTTAAAAACGCCGGATCTTCTCGCGCCAAGACGTGGAGAAACATTCTCTTGATTTTGGGTGCGGTTGCTCTTATTGCCAGCTACATTGCAGATATTCGTGACCCGCATCCGGGTACGGAAACTCAGGATAACCGCCCGTTTGTAGAACAGGTGCTCAAAGATGGCTTTCAAACACTCCATGCCCGCGTGACTCGTGTGGCTGACGGCGATACCGTTTACATTAAAGATGACGAAGGAAAAGAAGCTCGAGTTAGGCTTCTTGGCATCGACGCTCCGGAGAGCAAACAAGCTTACGGAGTTCAAAGTGCGGAACATCTAAAACGCAATCTGAGGGACGCTGAGTATCACGTTCAAGTGATTTACCGCGGGAGAGACCAGTACGGCAGAATTATCGGAAAACTGGTAGCCGATGGAAAAGATCTAAATCTCGACCAGGTCAGCACCGGAAACGCCTGGGTCTATAGAAATTATCTGAAAGATCTTCAACCGGGAGATAAAAACCTCTATTTGAAAGCCGAGGACAATGCGCGCGCAAAGAGAATCGGCTTATGGGCGGACCCCAATCCACAGAACCCTCGCGATTGGAGGAGAGAGCATCCAAGGAATTAAGACTGCAATAGTCAGCAAAACAAAGCCTGCCGAAGGGCAGGCAAAATAAAAGGCCGTCTTTGTTGAAGATTCGGCCTTTCTTGTCGGTTAATTCAGCATTTGCTTGTCCGGGAAATCCGGATTTTTCTCGAAACACTGAGGAGCAACCAAAATCGCTACTTTTCCTTCGTCTCCGCGAATGGATTCGGTTAGGAAAGGAATGCTAAGAGGCGACTCCCCGCCGACAGGCTTCGGATCCTGCATGGAAACCAAGATTTCGGGAACACTGGTCAGGAGGGCTTCTGAGCCTTTTTTCAGCCAATATCTCGGAAATTCATTCGTGAAAAAGGATAAGGTCGATTCGGCAAGTTCTAGTTCTTCGACATTGGCCATTTTTCGGCTGCCGATATACTCCAGATTTGCCACCAAATTATCTAATCTGCTCGGGACAATGCAGTGCTTGAGCATATTCATCGCTACCGGTTTGAAACGGTAAACCGGAAATGGATCGTATTTCTCATCCTCAAAGTCGATATCTTTGCCCTTGAAGGAGCAGAAGTCATCAGGATTGTCTATCGTCATTTTTATGCCCGTACTTCTAAAACTACTTGCATCCATATTATCAAAGAGTTTTGATTCTTGTTGATTACCGATAACTGAATTAGACGCCAAATGAAAAACGCCCCGAAGGGCGTTTTGAGAGGGTTTCAAATCGGATTAACCGATATTGATTGGACTATGAATGTTCTTCGCAAAAGCGCGAACATTAAAGCTTCGATTCCACATGAAGGCTAAGAAGCCGACGAAGCAGACTGCTGTTGCGCCGAAGCTGATGATCCAGCTGCCTTTGCTGAAGCCGGCAGCCACGTAACCCACGAAGCAGCAGCAAGCTACAAACCAAGCATACGGTAGCTGTGTTGAAACGTGCGAAATGTGACTGCATCCGCTGCCCGCGCTCGACAGAATCGTCGTGTCTGAAATCGGAGAGCAGTGGTCACCGAAAACAGAGCCGGCTAATGTGGCAGACAAGCAGACGATGGTAAGAGAGGGATCGACGGCAGCTGCAACCGGCACAGCGATCGGGATCAGGATACCGAAAGTACCCCAGGCAGTACCAGTGGAGAAACTCAGGAATGCGGCAACGAGGAAGATCGCGGCAGGAAGGAAAAGGTCAAGACCGGAACCGCTGGAAACCATACCTTGAACAAAAGTTTGGGTAGTAAGCAGGTCGCGGCAAACACCGGAAAGCGTCCAAGCCAAAACCAAAATCACGTTGGCAGGAAGCATGAGTTTCATACCCTCGATGGTGCCTTCCATGAAGTTATGGAAAGAAACCACGCGGCGCGGGATGTACATGATGAATGCAACGCCTAAGGCACCGAAGGAAGCCCAAACCAGAGCTTTGGAAGCGGAGCAGTTGCCGAGCGCAGCAGCGACTGTGTGATAGGCAGCATCTTTACCCCAGTACCCGCCGTCATAAAGAAGGGCGAGAACAGCAAAAACGATCAAAGCAATGAGAGGAAGAAGCATGTCCCAAATCGTGCCTTTATCACTTTGCGCATGTTTGGGTTCCTCGACGGTGGCTCCGCTGCCTTTACCTTCTACTGACTTAAGGAGAGCGTTTTCTTCTGCTTTTTTCATCGGACCGAAGTCACGATTGGTCCAGGAAAGATAAAGAACTAAAAGCAGGCAGAAAATTGCGTAGAAGTTGTAGGGAATTGTCGAGACGAATGCCTGGAAGTCACTCTGGAAAGCGCCTGTGGATTTCAAAGAACTTCCCACGGCGGCAGCCCAAGAAGAAACCGGAGCGATGATACACATCGGAGCTGCTGTCGAGTCGATGATGTAAGCCAGCTTCTCGCGGGAGACACGATAAGAGTCGGTGAGCGGTTTCATGACCGTACCGACAGTCAGGCAGTTGAAATAGTCGTCAATGAAGATGAAGAAGCTCAGACCGCAGGTGGCAAGAACCGATGTTTCTCGGTTTTTGATTTTTCTTCGGGCAATTTCACCGTATTTCTTAGTGCCCCCTGACATGTTCAGAACATAGACAAGTGCTCCTAAAAGAGTACAGAAGAGAAGGATCTGGAAGTCGACTTTTTGGCCCATGAGCGAAAAAGTAACGTCAAGCATCTTGATTAAAGGATCAGGCACGCCGGAGCCGAATGTGTAAATGGCGGCGCCGGAGAAGATGCCGATCAATAAAGAAGAAAACACTTCTTTGGTGATCAGAGCAAGGACGATGGCAATGATTGGAGGCAGGATTGATAACCAGCCGGCTGCATAAGGTTCCATGGTCGAAGGTTTAAATAAGTTATTAATGGATATTGGGGATTGTAATTGATTGTTTTCGGTCAACCCCGCATTTTCGGAAAAATTACCGCACAATCCGGAAATAAACCGTGATTAAGCGATATCAGGCACCCGTTTGTCAGTGATATCGATTAAGAATATGGAGTGAAAGTCCAGTTGTCCAAGAGAATAGGCAGATTGAGAGTTCTATGTTTCTGGACTTTTAGGCAAGAAAAAAGCCAGACCCGAAAGCCCGGCTTTGGATTTTCAGTAAACCTCAAAGAGGAATTCTGAATCCGACAAATTACATAACGCGGCTGCGGTATTCGTCAGTTCTTGTGTCGATTTCGATCTTGTCGCCGGTGTTAACGAAAGCCGGAACCTGAATGATGTGGCCGGTGGCCAGCTTGGCAGGTTTCATGACTTTACCGGAAGTGTCGCCCTTGACAGCAGGTTCTGTGTAAACAACTTCACGAACCAGGATTGTCGGGAGTTCGATGGAGATGGGGCGGCCGTTGTAAAGAACAACTTCAGCCTTCATGCCGTCTTCAAGATACTTGAGGACGTCTTCCATAACTTCGGCTTCGACTTCGTACTGGTTGTATTCGTCGTCCATCCAAACATACAGAGGATCGCCGAAGTAGGAGTAAGAAACTTCTTTCTTGTCGAGGATAATGTCTTCGAAACGGTCATCAGCACGATAAACAGTTTCGGTACCGCCGTTGGAAAGAAGGTTCTTCATTTTGAGTTTGACAGTGGAGGCACCGCGGCCGCCCTTGCTGTATTCAGACTTCAAAATGACCATCGGAGTGTTGTTGATCATCACGACGTTGCCGACGCGAAGTTCTTGTGCTGTTTTCATATTAATACTTAAAAATGAAAGGTTAATGTCTGCGGTCGCTGTGAATAACGGCCGAACTAAAATTTTTTAAAGCAAAGATTTTAGCTTTAAAAACAGTGCTCCGTCAAAATTTTGGTACCGTCTATTGCAACTTCTAACGATCTTTCAAGATTGTTAGATAGGAGTATGCGCGGGAGAAGAAAAGGTTCTCCCGCGATGAGAATCTTTTTTGAAAAACGACATTAGATTTTGCTTTCCACGAAGAGAAGAAGATTATCTGCGAGGGAGCCCAAGGAAACCAAATGGTCTCTCCAGTGCTGGGCGGCTTCTTTCATAAGAGGCAACTCATGGCACCATCGCTCCCAACAGCAAGTTAAGTCTCTAGAGGACTTATTCCAGGATAAATTCATATCTATCCAAGTTTGATAACTCTCTCCGTAATAAGGGCGGATTCTCTCGCCGAAGGCTTCTAATTTTTTAATGTGCGTTTCTTCGGTTTGAGGGTAGATATTCCAGATGAACGGCTTACCGGATAACTGAGCCCTGACGAAAGAGTCCTCTCCGCGAATGATTAAAGAATCCGAGGCCCATAAAAATTTGTCAAATTCAGATTGAGGAACCATCTTTGAAACTCCAAACTGAATATTTCGGGATGGATGTTCCTCATAAAGCTTGGACAGAATATCAGTAGCTGCACCCTTCGGAAGAAGCAGATTGATTTCTTTGCCGCGCTGCCGGAGTGCTTTATAAAATTCAGCCAACGGCGCGCCGGGATAGCAAAAGACGAAAACCGTGAACAGGGCGGGGTCCAGATTGAAACTCTCTAAGAATTTATTTCTGTCTTTTGCAAAACGTTCTTGTCTTATAAATAGATCTTTCTCGATCATTAGGCCGCCGGTCTTTTTCGTGACGCCGGGAAAGAAATAATATTTATTGACGTTTAAGGACGGATGTGGAGAGGGCAGACTATGGCAGCCTTCCACCCAGTCTTCGGCTGATAAGTATTCAAGGTTGATCCAAATCGGCTGCGGACGCGCGGCTGAAATTTTATGCTCGAATGCGATCGGGAGGCGGCATCCGAAGGTCTCTATGACAACTTGGGACGGCTCGCTCGTTTCCGCGTCTTTCCAGTCGTGAATTTCCACGCCTTGGACAAGGCACGGTAATTTTTTTGGGTCTAAGCCGGCCGTGATTTTAGAAAGCGTTTCTGCGTCATTAATATAGAGCTTCACTGGAAAACCGTGCTCGCAGGAAAAAATGGAGGCCAACCTCCAGCAGACTCCGGCATCACCGAAATTGTCGATAACGTCACAGAAAATATCGATGGTCATGCTTTCTAGAAAATAGATTGGAAAAAATATCTCTCAATCTTAACCTTAACTCAAGAAAAACAATCGATGCGGTCGAAGCTGCGCAACGATTGGTTACGCCAATTTTTTGCGATGTTCGATAGTATTTTGTCTTTTAGACCAAAGTGATACAACTCAGAGCACCAGCATCTGGCTGCTTCCTATAATTTAGGAAATGTTGATTGACTGTCGACACGTATTTAATTAAATCCGTATTCAAGTTCAAAAAGACCTACCAAAGGTATATGGAAACTGCTCTTAAAGAAACTGAAGGAAAGCTTGTGAACCTGCCGGACAAGAAATTTGATTCGGCCGAGTTTTTAAAGAATCTGCCTCATTTGCCTGGCGTTTATCGATATTTCGATAAAGACGGTAATTTGCTTTACGTAGGCAAAGCAAGGGACTTGAAGCGCCGCGTCTCCAGTTACTTCCAAAAAACGCTAGCGCCTCGTACCAAACTGATGGTAGATCAGATTGCGAGCGCACAAATCACGGTCGTGAACAGCGAAGCCGAGGCTTTGATTCTTGAATCGAACCTGATTAAGACTCAGGATCCCCGCTTCAATATTCTTTTCCGTGACGATAAGTCGTATCCGTACCTTAAATTAAGTTCCGGAGAGTATCCGCGCTTGTCTTATTACCGCGGAGCGCTCGATAAACGCAATTCATATTTCGGCCCGTATCCCAATGCGAATGCGGCTAAAGACACCATGCTTTTGTTGCAGAAGGTTTTTCAGCTGAGAACTTGTGAGACTTCTGTTTTTAATAACCGCTCCCGTCCTTGCCTGCTTTACCAGATCGGGCGCTGCAGCGGAGGATGCTGTAAAAAAGTGTCGCCGGAGGAATACGGTAAGTCGGTTGACCTAGCAAAAGAATTTCTAAGAGGATATTCTCAAAAGGTCCAGGAAGATCTGACTCGCAGAATGAACGAGTACTCGCAGAAACTCGACTTTGAGCGGGCAGCTGTAATGAGAGATCACTTGGCAGCGATTTCCAATGTCATTCATCAGCAGTCTATGGAAGCTGCGCCGGATGCCAATGCAGACATTATTGCCGCGGTTGCCGCTCAAGGCGAAGTATGTGTGAATTTAGCGATGGTTCGAGGAGGTCGTCATCTTGGTGACAAGGCATCTTTCCCATCTTTAGGTCGGAATGCCGAATTACCGGAACTTGAAGAAGTGCTTGAGGCATTCATTACTCATCACTACACGCAGATGGATGTGCCTCCCGTGGTCATTATCAATCTGGAAGAGCGTTCTCCAAGAATTGAAGAGCTCCTCAATACGATTGCCGGTAAGAAGGTTAGTGTCATCTACCGTCCTCAGAATATTCGCAGAAAATGGCTTGAACTCGCTGTCACCAATGCCAAAGTCTCATTGGGACGCAAAGTTGCGGAAGAGGGTAGTCAGAAGAAAAGAATCGGGGCATTGGTTCAGGAATTGGGACTGGATATCCCTGAGTCCGAGTATGAAGATTTTCGTGTTGAGTGTTTCGATATTAGCCATAGTTCGGGCGAAGCAACCCAAGCATCCTGCGTAGTTTTTGCCGGAAACCGCATGGACAGCTCTCAATACAGAAGGTTCAACATCAAAGACGTCACGGCGGGCGACGACTATGCTGCGATGAAACAGGTTCTGACTCGAAGATATCAAAGAGTTGCTAACGGTGAGGCCACTCTGCCGAATATTGTTCTCGTAGACGGCGGGCGCGGACAAGTTAAGATGGCCTGCGAAGTCTTTGACGAATTAGGTTTGGATAAAAACGTCATTGTTGGTGTTGCAAAAGGCGAGGGAAGAAAGGTTGGACTGGAAGAATTGGTTTTTCCGGACCCAAATAAAGAACCTCTCAAACTCGGACAAGAATCACCTGCGCTGATGCTGATTGCCCAAATTCGTGACGAAGCACACCGTTTTGCTATTACCGGTATGAGAGCGAAGCGGGCTAAGGCTAGAAATTATTCTAGAATTGAGGATCTTGAGGGAGTCGGTTCGAAAAGAAGACAAAAACTTCTTGAGCGGTTCGGCAGCTTGAAAGTGTTGTCCAACGCATCCGTGGAGGACATCGCAAGTGTAGATGGCATCTCTCAAACTTTAGCCAGACAAATTTACGCACAGTTGCATGGACAAATCAGTTAAAAAAGTACGAATCAATATTCCGATGGTCCTTACATGGACTCGTATTGCATTGATTCCGTTAATCGTCGGCGTCTTCATGATTCCGACTTCAGTTCTAAGTATGCATTCGCAGAATTTGCTCGGATGTATTTTCTTTATTGTCGCGGCGGTTACGGACGCCTTGGACGGCTTTATCGCCAGACGTTATGGGATGGGCACAACACTCGGGGCATTCTTGGATCCTGTGGCTGACAAGCTTATGGTTAGCGCGGCATTAATCGTTCTTCTTGCCTTCGGACGCGTTGATATGCTGGTAGCGCTGGTAATTATCGGAAGAGAAATTACCGTTTCAGCTCTGCGTGAATGGATGGCCAGAGTCGGTGAGTCCGGAAAGGTAAAAGTTAATTGGTTTGGAAAGATCAAAGCAATCGCTCAGATGGTTTCTATTCCGATGCTTCTTTATTTTGATCCGATCGGCGCATGGAATGTCTACCTTACGGGAACCATTCTGATTTATATCGCTGCAATCCTGACGATTTATTCCATGTTCGTCTATTTGAAAGCGGCTGCACCTTTCTTTTCAAGCGAACCGAAGCAAAAATAGTATTCATTGAAGAGTTTTGTATGAGCCGGAGTCGAGAAAGACTTCGGCTTTTATTTTTAAATGAAAGGTTGCATACGAAGTTTTACATTTAATGCAACTGTTTGAATTTAATAGATAAAGGATGATTTAAAAAAAATGACATAGATCCTCATTGACAGAAGCGATTTAGGCAAGGATAATTCGTCCTCGTTCGGAACGATGAGTTTCGTATTATGAAAAGAAATTTTACAGTTTGAAACAAACTGTCGAGTTGACAAGAAATTTTAAGTCTGTAAAATTTCAATTCTTCGCTCACGAAACTGAGCGGCGGCGAAAGCCGAAATGATCTTTAAAAATTTATCGACGACCGATAAGAGCGGGCACTAAGAAGTC
>NZ_DBMALT010000016.1:0-58289 GCF_057870745.1 Parasutterella sp.
ACTGCAGACACCTTGGGGTTCGCTAGTCTTTCCCACTAGCGGGCAGACTCGGGACTTTCACCCTATAGAGAATGCTCATGCCGAGCACACCAAAAAACGGCGCCCGAAGACGCCGTTCTCATCCAAATTATCGGAGAGGGACGCCTTGCGGCGCCCCATTCTTTCGTCAGATCACAGGAGAATTAACCGATCTGTTTGCCCATAACCTTCTGGCCTGCAACCCAACCAGAGGTGTGAGCGAAGCCGCAGGCGTTACCGCCGCAGTAGAAGGCTCCGTGAACACCGGCAACGGTTTCACCGGCTGCATAGAAGTGGTTAACAGGTTTCATGTCCCAACCCAGAACCTGGAGGTCTTCGTTAACACGAACACCGCCGCAGGAGAGGTTGTTCCACGGTTCCATACGAATCATGTAGTACGGGCCTTTGCCGAGAGGATACATATCCTTGTCGCTGCGACCGAACTGCAGGTCATTATGGTTCTTAGCTGCTTCGTTCCATGTGGCGATCTGTTTCTTCAGACCGTCAAGGTTCATACCGGACTTCTGGCAGAGTTCTTCAAGAGTATCGCATTTCCAGAGGTTCTTACCGACTTTGAATTCTGCTTCAACACGTTCGGCAGGCCAACTCGGCAGACCGATCAAAGCACCGAGTTTGATCTTGCCGAGGGTACGATCCCAACCGGCTTGGTCGCAGAGGACATAGTGGCAACCGTCAGGCTGAGAAGCCAGGGACGGAGTAACGTGGCAGATACCTTCTTTTTCTGTAATGAAGCGCTGACCGTTCTTGTTGACCAAGATACCGCCGTTATTGGTGATGAACCACCAGCGGCAGTACGGGCCGTTACGTCCGTTGACAACGATACCGCAGGGATAAGAAGCGATGTACTGCATGTGAGACAGAGGAACGCCGACGTCGCGAACGGCAACCATCATAGCTGTACCGTCATTCTTCGGACCGCCGATGGCAACGCCCTTACCTGCAACGCTCGGAACCCAGCGGTCCAGAGACTGCGGTGTGCCGGTGATACCGCCGGTAGCCATAATAACGCCCTTATTGGCCTTGACGTTCTTGGCTTTGTCGCCTTCACCTACCTGAACGCCGACAACGGTGTTAGTAGCCGGGTCATAGTAGAACTTGGTAACTCCCATACCGTGGTTGATCTTGATGCCGCGCTTGTCGAGCTGTTTGACCAGAACTTCAATGTAGTCACGGCCCTTGAAAGAGTCCTGACGATGAGCGCGCAGACGGCTGTGGCCGGCATACGGTTCAAGGTGATGTTTGGCAAGACCGGCGTCTTCAAGGAAGTCGAATGCTTTGCCGGAGTTCTTTGCGAAGCAGTAAACCGGTTCCTTCAAGCTCATGTAGTTACCATAAGCCATGATGTCTTCGGCGAACTGCTGCCAGGAGTCTTTACGGCCTTCGGGGTCGGCATTCTGCATCTTGGAACCCCAAGCTGTGAACAAGCCGCCGCAGAGGTTGGTAGCTGTATGGAAGGGAGACTGACCTGCGTCATAAACGGCAACTTTACCGCCGGCATCGTGTGCCTGGCAGGCGGCCATCATACCGGCACCGCCGCAGCCCAAGACGACGACGTCAACTGTGTCATCCCATTTGGCAGGAAGATTGTTTCCGGAAGTGGAAGCAGCCATTGCAGGAGCGGCGACAGCGCTAACGGAAGCAGCAGCGGCTGTTCCAAGGAAAGTACGACGAGATACGCTTGTCATTTTATTATTCTCCTTTCATCTTGATTGCGAATGTATGGCAGTCATTGCATTCGAGGTGCGGTTTGCCCTTAACGCTATGGCAGTTGGTGCAGTTTTGTTCACCGCGGTGGTTGCTGTGAGGATTCGGATTCATCTTGGCTGTTTTTTGAGCTACGGCCTGATAGGACTGATGGCAAACCAAGCAATCTTTTGTTGTTGCATTGTCAGGAAGGTTGGCATGCATCGGCGAATTTTTCAACTGAGCTTGGGCGCTCATGCTGAAAGCGGCTGCGCAACAGAGTGCTGCGGCAAAGCTCAAAAGAGTCTTAACTTTCATATGTTTTCTCCGTGATCGAGGTGATTCGAAACATTGATTGTTTCGATATGTGAAATTTAAGACTTAGCTCAGGATTGGAATACATCCCAAAGTTCATAAGAAAAAACCCTGAGTAATGTGGTAAAAGCTAACCTCTTGAATAAGTATAAAAAAATCCGAAGATTAATACCTCCGGATTATGCCTTCAAGGAATATTCCTATTATTGTCTGCTGCTTAATTCTTTTGCATACAGAACTGCGGTTCCAAGGATTGCCTTAAGCAAGGCGCCGATGACAAACGGCACAAAGCCGACCAGAACAGCCTTTTCTACGCCGATGGAAGCAGAAAGCCAGAGTGCGCCGAAAGCGACAATAAAAATATTGGCGGCGTACTGGCTGATGAAGGAAGCAAAAACACGTTTGCCTGCCCAGCCTCTTTCAGCAAGCAAACCGCTGATGGCAGCGGCCATCGGGAAAGAAACTAAGTAACCGGCAGTCGGACCCATCAAAGCGGCCGGGCCGCAAAGCGGCGTGGCAAAAACGGGAAGACCTGCAAAACCGAGGGCTAAGTATGCGATAACAGCGGCGACGCCCTGACGCGTTCCGAGCCAAGCGCCGACGACAGCGACGGCAAATGTCTGCATGGTCAGAGGAACAGGACCGATCGCAAAAGAAACCTTAGACGCAGCAACTAACAGAGCAACAGCGGCAGCACACTTAATAACTGCCCTCTTATCAAAAGCTGCTGTTCTGTTCTGAGCAAAAACTTTCACAAAAAATCTCCTTGTGTATTAGAGGATTCAGAAATCTTAACCCATTGCCAGTTCATGCGCCTGAGGCAAAAGACGAGTTTTGCCTATTTGCCTCGCTGTGAATAGCTTTGTTACAAAGTCAGCTTTTTTACTTTCGCTAGGGATCTCAGAGACTTTTATATTGGGATTAACAATCAGACATAAGGGAGTCGGTTTCGAAAGAAACCGACTAGATAAGAATGGACCGTACTTATTCAGGTTTTCTGAGAACGCAGGAGAAGTTTTACACCTGTGGTGAGGAGATTGCCAACGCTATTTCTCACGGCTTGGCGGTCGTTGCTTCCATAGTGGGACTTGTCTTCTTAATTCTTTACGGAATCCGGCACGGAAATGCTTTGGCAGTAACTACTTTTAGTATTTTCGGGTCTTCTCTGATCGTTCTTTATTTAGCAAGTACGCTATATCACGCTATACCGAACGTCAGAGCCAAAAAGGCGCTCCAGTATGTTGACCACTCCTGCATTTTTCTTTTGATCGCAGGAACCTACACGCCTTTTATGCTGAATCTTATGCCGAATTGGATCGGCATCACGATTTGCACGGCCTGCTGGATTATTGCTGTCTTCGGTATTATTTTCCAGCCCTGGCTGATGAAGAAAAGCGACAGGCTTAACACCTTCCTGTATCTCTTTCAGGGTTGGCTGGTTCTGTTTGCCTTTAAACCGGTTGTAGAAGCCCTGCCCGTCACTGGCTTAGTCCTGCTTGTAGCCGGAGGTCTGCTCTATTCCTTCGGTACGATCTTCTATAACTGGCAAAGACTTCCTTATCACCATGCGGTTTGGCATTTATTTGTCTTAGGCGGAAGCGTCACGCATTATTTTGCCGTCATGTACACGATCTAAATTAAGCAGCAGATCAAACCGTATACAGACGGCAAACTCCGGTTTGCATTGAAGCTCTATAGACTTCGATGCACAGTTCTCCGCGAGAATTAAGGACGGCTTTACCTGCAAGTTTGACCCGCTTTCCGTCAAGCTCGCATTGACTTCCTCCTCTCCATAAATGAAGAGGATTCCTACCGCTTCTCCGACAGCCGTAGCTTAATGTCGAAGTTGCCTCGGCGGGTTTCTGCTTCAGCGAGATTGCCCAAAGGAGTACAGCTTGGTTTTTGCACATTCTCCAAAAGGAGATACGTGCTTGGACACAACCGTATACTCCTTCAGGTCTCACATCTCTCCACAGACTTAACTTAGGGACAGCCCGCCCCTAGATCTGAAAAGATAGAACCAGTTTAGTATAGCCAGTCCTTCGGACTGGGCCCTTATATCACCGTCATAAATGACGGTGCTTTACGGGCCTAGCTGGTAAAGGACGCCTCCTCGAGAAGAAGTCTGGTAGGCCAATATCTCTTTCTTTCCGAGCTTTTCCGACCATAGCGGCACTAAGTGGCAATGACCGGATCCGCATACCGGGTCTTCGTCTACGGCTAATTTCGGTGCAAACGTCCTGCTCACGCAGTCGTACTTGTCTTTTCCTTTGGCAGTTATGTGCAAAAGTAAACCGTCTAAAGCTTTGGCCTTTTCAAGATCCGGTTTGGCTTGGATAACTTGATCCTCGTTTTCAAGTACACAAACTAAGTCACGGCCGATCCAAGCTTCTAACGGCTTACAACCGATAGCCTTTTCCATTGCTTCAGTGACCTCAATTTTCTTAAGTTCGTACGCCGGAAAATCCATTTCGAAGAGATCGTTCTTTTTCTTTGCGGAAAGTTTTCCGCTGAGCGTGGAAAATTGAACCTCAGTTAGATCAGGCTCGACAAAGTTCATTAGCACAAATACAGTAGCCAGTGTTGCGTGCCCGCACAAATCGATTTCGCCGTCTGGCGTAAACCATCTGAGCTTCCAGCCGCTGGCTTCTTTCACTACAAAAGCGGTTTCTGAGAGGTTGTTCTCAGAAGCAATATCCTGCATCAGTTTGTCTGTCGGCCAATGCTCCGGAAGCAAATGGCGGCTGGATTTCCGTGGAAAATCTTATCGGTGAAGGCATCCGCAATGAATTGCTTAATCATTTTCGCTTCCTTTTCGTGAATTAGAGTACGTAGCTGCGGCCCGCACCGGCCCAGTCAACATCATCGAATCTAGCAGCCATGGCCGCCGCGGCTTTAAATCCCGTGCAATGATTCAGGCGCCATTTTTCGACAGGAAACTCAGCCAGTCGATCAAACCAAACGCCGTAATCTTCAGGATCGACACCGCAAAGGTGGGAACCTCCGACAACCATGTGCAGACGTTCGATGGCAAACAAGTCTTTTGCTCTCTGCATGATGTTCGGTAATCCCGCATGTGCGCAGCCAAGCAGCAAGCTCCAACCCTTTTCTCCTTTTACAGCCAAGGAGACATCGTCTTCAAAACGGTCAGCAAAAATTTGCCCGTCAGGACCAACTTCCCACATGTTGCGGCAGCAAACATACTGAGTACGGCGATTTTGCTCAGGGACTCGGAAGGCATATACGCCAGGCACGATTTCTACATAATCCTCGATGAGGTGTGCATTAGGAAAATGACCTACAGGCACGCCGCCGCTTCTTCTCGATGCGTCGGCATCTCCTCTTCTCTCAATCTCGATGCCTTTACCTGCGTAGATCGGAATTCCGGGGCAACTGAAAACAATATCAAGGAGACCTGAGATATGGTCATGGTGGCTGTGAGAAAGGACTAAAGCCGAGAGTTTCTTGAGATCAACTTTAAGAAAGTCGAGATTGTGCCTTAAAACATGACCGGTTCCGCCGGTGTCAATCATCACGCTGCCATGCTCTGTCTCTAAGAGACTGCAGTAGCCCCATTCAGCGAGCATGCCTGACTTGGCACAATAGTTATCGATGACGACCGTGAATTTCATCATTCTTCTCCGGAAAAAACTTTGATTTTTCTTTTGAGAAAAGTTTACAACGATGCCTTTGCTTGCTTGTGCGGAAAAACAAAAAAGCCCGAGATTTACTCGAGCTCTAAAGGAATGATGTTCATCAATCCGCAGCACTTGCCATAGCTTTTTGTTCTTCTACTTGTCTGGCTGCTGCAACTTGTCTTGCTTTAGGATGGAGCGTTCCATGTCCTGAACGAATCAGGAAGAACCATCCGGCCAACATAACCAAAAGGCCTGCAACAATGACGGCTGTACTATCGGCGCCGGCGACCGCAATAATATAACCAAGGGCAATCAGTCCGACAGATTCCATCATGTGGCGAACTGTCTTTCTTTCTAACTTACTAAACACAATTAATCTCGATTTATTTCGACATAAGGGATTCTACCTGAAATTTGTAAAATCTGCCTGCAAAATTGTGTTCAACTATTTGTTTTATATAAATTTTACCTACTTACACCCTCTCCAAACCCTTGATTTACATGGGTTTGATGAAGGTCATAAGTAATTTCCCGAATTGGTACTATATTTTGAAAATTTAGGCTTTTCAGAAGGAAAAAATCGGAAAATCTGCCATTTTTCACTATTTGAAAAACAAGTTGGCATCGAACGGCGCCATCACGTTTTTCTCGATCCAATCAGCCGGACAACACTGATTGAATTGGATTAGGAACTGTTCAGCGGTTGACTTCGTACTTATCGATGAAAGTTTTTCCATCAATACTTCTTCGGTATAGAGATTGCGTTTCTTTCCGAAAATCGCTTGCTTTCTTGCGGCCAATGCCTCCAAATCCCGACCTTCATCAGAAGAATAAACGCACCAAAACAGAACCGAAAATGCCAAGAATGTATGGGAGACAAGAAGCTCACGAAAGAACATTTTGAGCCTGTCCTCCGTGCTTGAATGCATCGGATTAGAGACCAAGGCAACTAATAATCCGGGGATTGTGTCTTGCCCGGCGCGTTCCATGTTTCCGACATAAACAGCCGTCACCTCGGCTCGGTGATGCCCAAGGTCTTCAGAGACTTCCAATGAGGACCTTTCGCCGTTTGGGTTATATCCGTCCATCATTCTCGAAGCAAAAGAATGTCTCATTGAATAGGCAGATCCTTCAAAAACTTCTTTTGAAAGTCCCAATTCCTCTACGAGCTGCTTTCTTTGAATTTTTAGGGCTTCTTGCACCGAAAGGCTAGGATCTCGGAAGAGTTCAATGCCCTTCTCTGTACAAAAAGTGCTGAGTTGTTCGAAGGCGTCGTGCTGATCAACGGTTTTCATCAGGATTTTTCTAGGCTTTCCGCCTTTTGACCCTTTCAGCACATGGATGTAAGGACGTCCGCCTTCGGAACAGAAAGACTCCTGATGCTCAAGACAGACCGACTCGGCCGGACGAAGTCCGAAATAAGCCATAGCCATCACTTGGACGCCTAAGTAATCACTGATTTTGAAAGCATCATCGACTTTCTTTCTAAGCGCAAAAGTGTCCGTATGAGCGCTGCGAAAGTTAGACATCGGACAGTTTTCCAGACGAAACCTTTCCGCTTTCATGATTTTTGAGAACTTCGGAATGCAATTGGGTTTTGAGATCCACCAAGCAAAGAATTTCAAATGACAGAGTTCGTTGTCTACTCTCTTAGCGATGGCCTTCGGATCCACTCCCCGGTTCAGTCGTTCGGTGATTTTGTAATGGAAGTAGGCTTCCACGTGTTCCGTTTTTAGTTGACGCGGATCAATCCTAAATTCTTTAGCCGCGTAGTGAAAAAACTTCATATAAAACTTTTTTCTGCCAACTGAGGTTTCTCTTGAACAACATTTGTTCTTAGTGGAATGGAAACAGTTGTAGATTCGGCACAGCGTTAAAACCACCAACTGCCAGTTATCCGGATGGCGCTTTAGGCCTACAAGACAATATTTATTTTTGGGCGGAAAAAGGAAACGATATCTGCGTAGCCCCTTAACTGCATCGGTTCTCCGTTTTGAGAATTCTTTCATGGGTTCTCCTAAAAAAGTGCGGCTGCGCGTTTACACGCAGCCTGAATATTGCTGAAAGATCTGTAAGACGATGTGCTATTTCCGTTGTCCGTAAAGGATCAATCGGGTTATTCCGTTTCCGTCCGGTGGTAAATCGGAGGCCGGGATAGCGTCGGCAATCAAAGGCCGTGGTTAAGAATGCGAAGCCCACATCAATGGGTAAAAATTAATTCGCACCAACCGATTTATGCAGGCATATGAACGGACATATGCGGAGAACCTGCATATAAATTTAGATGGTTAACAGCGCAATTATATAGTGAGTAATGATAATTAAAGAAAGGATTAACGGGAATTAACCCCTGATTACATTTTTGGGAAGGATTTTGGGATCTTCTGGAATCCAAAAAGCAG
Organism: Parasutterella sp.; assembly: GCF_057870745.1. NCBI lineage: Bacteria > Pseudomonadati > Pseudomonadota > Betaproteobacteria > Burkholderiales > Sutterellaceae > Parasutterella > Parasutterella sp. The sequence goes on from NZ_DBMALT010000016.1 coordinate 8,078, forward strand.
ACATGAAAAAAGCAGCCCAACAGCTGCCTTAGACATCACCAATTCAAAAAAAGAATTGGTAGCGGAGACAGGATTTGAACCTGTGACCTTCGGGTTATGAGCCCGACGAGCTACCAGACTGCTCCACCCCGCAATTATTGGGTGTTTGACGTAACCGTCGTTTTACGTTTTGGTATGCCTTCCCAAAACAACCAACTCCTACAAAAGGAATTGGTAGCGGAGACAGGATTTGAACCTGTGACCTTCGGGTTATGAGCCCGACGAGCTACCAGACTGCTCCACCCCGCAATCAATGTGAAACATCTCGTGTAACGAGGAGTGTGACTATATCACTGTTCTATAAGTCATGCAAATTCCCGATGACAATAAAAACCTATTTTGAGTTTCTAAATATGAATCGAACAATGAAGAAAGCACGAGATTAAATTATAACTAATTGAATTTATTGGAATATAAAAATATCACGTTGCGAAAATTAATTTTGTCTTTCGAAAAGTTAAAAGCAATATTTTTTGGCGTTAAATTATTCATCACGTTGATCGGTGATCCCGACAACGTTTAAAAGGCAGTTAAAAGCTGCAAACCACGATTCGAATCGCTTTTACCCAAAGACGTTCGAACGTCTATAAGAGATTTTGTTTAACACTAGAAAATTAAAATGGCGTTCCTTGCATCTGTTAGTCAATTCCTTGGCAAAACATTTGCCCTGTGGGTTCTTGTTTTTGCCGGTCTTGCATATGTCTCTCCAGATTCTTTCAAGTTTTTTGCTCCTTACATCTCTCCGCTGCTAGGCATCATTATGTTCGGTATCGGTTTGACACTGAAGGCAAGCGATTTCTCCGAAGTATTCCGTCGGCCGATGGCTGTTGCCATCGGAACCCTAGGCCAATTCACAATCATGCCGATTTTGGCTTGGCTGCTCTGCTTAATCTTTAATCTTCCGCCCGACATTGCCGTCGGCGTCATTCTGGTCGGCTGCTGCCCTGGCGGTACAGCCTCCAACGTGATGACTTATCTGGCTCGCGGCGACGTCCCGCTTTCCGTGACCGTTTCCTCTCTGAGCACCATTCTTGCTCCGATCGTGACTCCGGCATTGATTTATCTCTTTGCTCACTCCTGGATTAACGTGAATCCTGTCGCGATGTTCTGGTCCATTATTCAGATCGTGATCCTGCCGATTATTCTCGGCTTGATCGTCAAAGCGATCTTCAAGTCCAAGATTGACGCTGCCGTGACTGCCCTTCCGGCCATTTCCGTTATCGCGATCATCATGATTGTGAGTGCTGTCGTTGCCGTCTCTCAGAAGAGGATTGCCGAAATCGGTCTCCTCGTCTTCGCCGTCGTCGTGCTTCACAACGGTTTAGGCCTCCTGCTCGGTTTCTTCTTAGGCAAGATCACCGGCATGGATGTGGCTAAGTGCAAAGCCTTGAGCCTTGAAATCGGTATGCAGAACTCCGGCTTAGGTGTCGCTCTTGCAACGGCACACTTCAATCCGATCGCCGCGGTTCCAAGCGCCATCTTCTCGGTTTGGCACAACATTTCTGGCCCGATCGCTGCCGCTATTTACCGTCGTATGCAGGATAAAGGCTCGGCCGACCAAAATGATCCGACTTGATCCCGCTTTTCTGTAATCTATCTAAAATCACAACGGACGGCTTCAAAACCGTCCGTTTTGCCTTTCAATTAAGCTATTAATAATATGTATTACATACCTACCACTTATCTAACGGTCAGAGATGACGAGGGTCCGATTGTTTTCCAGCGTGAAGATTTAATGCGCTACAGCGGAAATCGCGGCTTAATCGCGAGCGGCGTCACTTTCCGTCTTCTAAACGCAGCATTCGAAGACCTTTGTCCTAACGAGATTCCGCACCGCGAATATTTCCGCTTCCGCACTTCTTTCCCCGGAGACGAAGTCCGTGACGGCATTGAGTTGGTGACGCGTGCTGTCTTAAAAGGCAGATATTTTGTCGATACTTCGATCGCACCGGACTTTGCCCCTCAAACGCCTGCCAACGGCGCCATGTACTTTGAGGTCGCCTATTTAGACAGAGCTTTTGCCTACAGCTTTGATCACCATATCTTTACTAAGGAATGGACCGAAGAAGTCATCAAGCATCAGGAAGGCAGTCTTTCGGAAGAAGAGCACGCTCGATATCTTGAGTACAAGTATGAAGTCCTCGGAAAGCTGCTCACTCGAATGAACGTCTTTAATTACAGAGAACCGATTCCGGTTTCTCGGTTTAACCGCTAAGGCTCCTACAGGCAAAATCATTTGCCTGTTTCTCCTTCTTTTCGGAGGTCGGTAATGAGTAAAAAGCCAATTCTTTTCTGCACACAGTGCGGAGCGCCCGTAGAGAGAAAGATTCCTGAGGGCGACGATCATGAACGTTATGTCTGCACGGCCTGCGGAGAAATCTTCTACGAGAATCCGCTAAATATCGTGGGCACCCTTCCCGTCTGGGAAGACAAGGTTCTGCTTTGCCGCCGAGCCATAGATCCGAGAAAAGGCTATTGGACGCTCCCTGCCGGGCACCAGGAAATGAAGGAGACCACAAGAGAAGGTGCGGCTAGAGAGACCCGGGAAGAAGCCGGGATCGATTTCCGGATTGCCGACGAACCTTACGTCTATTTAGATTTAGCGCATGCCAGCCAGTCGCATGTGATTTTCCTTGCTGTCATGGAAAGCCCCGAAGCCAATCCCGGTCCCGAATCCTTTGAAGCCAGACTCTTCAGCGAAGACGAAATTTCGTGGGACAAGATTGCCTTCAACTCGGTCGACAAAATCCTCAGGCTTTATTTTGCAGATGCCAAAACAGGAAACTTTCCTTTCCACTACATCGAGCGGCACAAACAAGGGGAAATCCCATAATCACCATTGAAGGCGTATTTTCCTTCTAAATATTTGCAAGACGGCCTTGATTTTCCATGTCAAGGCCGTTTTCGTTCAGGGCTAACGCACATAATTTTTAACGAAACATCCTTAACTCATTAAAAAGTCGACAAAAACTGTTGATTTTTTTTGAAATATGACATATAATATATATGTCTATAATTCAATAGGTAGCATGATGGCTGTCAGCAAGGAAATCCTAGACCTTATCCCGGAAGGCTGCAAGGTCAACTGGAACGAGAAACAACAACGCTTCTGTGTGTACAAGTCCACTTATTACTACAGTAAGGAACACAAAAGATCTCGTGAACAGCGTACCCAGGTCGGTACGATCGTTAACGGCGTATTTACTTATGCCAAAAGCTACCTGCTTAAACAGCAAATCAAGGATTTGAAGCAGGAGGTTAAGTCTTCGACTGCTGATGTCGTTAACAAAACTTCTGAAATTCTGTCCAATGAGGTCATTGATCCCCGTCAGGCTGCGAAGGTTCAATATCCTTTGGCGTACGTGTATTTGGTTGCTCTGCTCAGCTCGTTGTCCGGGCAGACAAGCTGTGTTCAAATCGCTGATTATTGGAGCAACCATCGAGCGGCCCTGGAGACAGTATTTGAAGACTTTCCCAAGCAGGATGTTTCTCACGATACCGTTCGGCGTCTTCTTATGCTGATAGATCCCGAACAATTCCAGAGCTTTTACGGCAGACTTGTAGAACCGCTGCTCCACAAATTTACTTCTCGAGTTGTTGCAGTGGACGGTCAAGCAGTTAAAGCCTCTAGAAGAGGCGGTGAAAGAGCCGGTAAATACATCCTTACCTTCTATGACACTGAAAATGGAATTGCTTTAGGACAAAAGCTCATTGGGAATAAGGAAAATGAGATTACGCATGCCGCCTCAATGGTTGAGGGACTCAATTTGGCAGGATGTATTGTTACGGCTGACGCACTCAATACACAGGAAAAGTTTGCTTCAGCTCTAATCCAAAAAAAGGCAGACTACTGTCTTGCGGTGAAACAGAACCACAAATCGTTGTTCTATGACATACAGTTAAGCTTTATGGACCGCACTGAAACTCGTACCGTGGAGATCGAAAAAGTTGAACTCGGACATGGAAGAATCGAGACAAGAAAGATTTCGGTGCTTCCCGGAAGTTGTCTGCCCGCAGTCTTATTGAAGAAGTGGATAGGGCTCGATGAAGGCACGATCGTTAAAACTACGACTGAGAGCGTTAGCAAGACAACCGGCGAGATCAGTTCTCTTGATCGCTACTATATTAGCTCCCTGAACTTCTTGAATGCCCATATCGCAGAACAATGTGCCAGAGCCGTTAGACGTCACTGGGGAATTGAAAACGACCTCCACTACGTTCTGGATGTTAACTTCTATCAAGATAGGACACAGTGCAAAAACGCTAACTATCTGCAAAACAGAGTCCTCTTGAATAAATGGGCGCTCGGAATGATCAGAAAACTTCAAAAAGAAGAGGAAACCGAAACCGGAAAAGAGGCTAAAAGCGTGAAGCGGATCATGGCTAAGCTGCAGTCCCCGTCAGCGGCTCTGGAGGCGTTGGCCACGCTAATTAACAAATAAATTCATGCGTAGCCCCTGGTTTTCGTTTGATTTTCGTCACCACCTGAGTCCGATTTGAGCATTGATTCGGTATACTTTTCGGTTGATATTGAATTGCCTTCCGGCAGCTCAATAGCGTTCGGACCGTCCTTATCGGCGGATAATATCGGGAAGACCTTTTTACAGTCCTAAGACGAAAAAAAATGAACTCAATTTACAAACTTGCTAAGTCAGTTTTGTTCCGTTTTACCCCTGAACAAGCTCACCACATTATTCTTTCGAACCTTGACTGGGCTACTCAGCTTGGCGCTCAGAAACTTGTAACGCGTTCCTTCCCGGAAAACCCTATTGAAATCATGGGGCTGCGCTTCCCGAACTGCGTTGGCTTGGCAGCCGGCATGGATAAGGACGGCGAGCATGTCACAGCCTTCGGCGCCTTGGGTTTCGGTTCCGTTGAAATCGGTACTGTAACTCCTAAAGGTCAGCCCGGTAATCCCAAGCCCCGCCTCTTCCGCCTGATTCCCGATGAAGCCATCATCAACCGCATGGGCTTCAACAACGTCGGTGCTATTCAGGTTGCTAAGAATCTCCAGAGCGCCAGAGCCTTCCGCAACCGCGGAGGCATCTTAGGCATCAATATCGGCAAGAACAAAGTCACGCCCAACAGCGAAGCTTTATCGGATTACAAGAAGTGTATGGATCGCCTCTACACATCCGGTGATTACATCGCGATCAACATTTCTTCTCCGAACACTCCTAACCTTCGCGACCTGCAGGCTGATGCAGAACTCGATAAGCTCCTTCTTGGTATCGCTGAACATCGTCAGCGCTTAGCCGATGAAAACGACGGCAAGATCGTCCCGATCGCCGTAAAGATTGCACCTGACCTGTCTGATGACGGCGTCAAACATGCGCTGGACATCATTGTTAAACACGGCATGAACGGCGTAATCTGCACGAACACCACCATTTCCAGAGAACCGGTTGAGCACAACCCGCTCGCTAAAGAAACCGGCGGCCTTTCCGGCAAACCTCTTATGGCTCGTTCTACCGAAGTCACAAGAATTGCCTCCGAGCATCTCCAGGGTGCGCTGCCGATCATTGCTTCCGGCGGCATCATGAGCGCTCAGGACGCCGTCGAGAAAATGGAAGCCGGTGCTTCTATTGTTCAGCTCTACACAGGTTTCATCTACAAAGGTCCGGAACTGATCGCGGATTGTTCCGAAGCCATCGCTCAGTGGCGTGACCAGCACAACAGATAAGTTTTATGAAGTGTTTTATCGGACTTCCCGCTGCGCCTAGCGTCATTAATAAATTAGTGGACGCTCAGGATAGAGCTTTAAGTTTCGATGCGGGCGCGCGGCCTGTGCCGAAAGAAAATTTTCATTTGACTTTGGCTTTTATCGGAGAGATCGAACCCGATAAAGCCCGGTTAATCGCTCAGCTCCTGCCTCTTACGACTGACTTTAGCGGCAAAAGCTGGCTGATCGACAACAGCGGCCTTTTCATACGTCCTCAAGTCGCTTGGGTCGGAGGCAGCGCCTCTCCGGAGATAGAACACTTGGCCCGCGAATCGCGAGAGATTTTGGATCGTCTCCATATCTCTTACGACAAAGGCCGTTTTAAACCGCATATCACCATTCTTCGGAAATCGCATTTGGCTGAACCTGTCATTCAGCATCCTTTTGAATGGCCGATTTTGCGTCCGAGAATATTTGAATCTCGATTAAATTCCGACGGTCGTCGGGAATATGTACCTCTTTAACTTAGAGAGATTGACTATGAATGGAGTAGACATCGTCACTCGTCCGGGATTTTGGAATATTCCCGTCTGGGCCATTATCGGCATCTATGTTCTCGGCATCGCCGCTGCGATCTGCTGTGCAGTCGGCATCCGCAAGTCCTACCTGCTTTGGCGTGCCGGCAAGCCCTACGCCATGGACAAGGAAACCAAGCGCCGCTGGGGTTTCTTTGTTAAAGAAGGTCTGGAGCAAAAACGAATCATCCGCAAACCCTTAGGCAGCTGGCTGCACTTTTGGATTTTCTGGGGTTTCGTTTTCTTATTTTTCGGAACCTGCCTGGCCGTTTTAGACTGGGACATCGGCAAACTGGTCTTCGGCAAACAGTTCTTGGTCGGGAATGTTTACTACTTCTATAAGTTCATTCTCGATATTGCCGGTGTCGTCTGCTTGATCGGCTTAGGTATGGCCTTTTACCGCCGCTTTATCAAGCAGGGCAAGCAGTATGAAAAGTCCGTCCGCTTTCTGTGGATTTTGGGTTCTCTTGCCGTCATTATCCTTACCGGCTACATCGTTGAAGCGCTTCGCTTAGCTGCCGAGAATCCTTCGTATGCTTCTTGGTCTCCTGTCGGAAACTTCCTGGCTAAGGTTTTTTACTCTGGCATGAGCAAGGAACAGCTGGAAGCTCAGCACCTCTACATCTGGATCTTCCACGGCGTCATTTCTTTAATGTTCGTCGCCGCTATCCCGATGACGTACTTCGCTCATATGTATAAGAGCCCGACGAGCATCTACTGGCAGAGAACTAAACCCCGCGGCCTCGTGGAAAAGATTGACAACATTGAAGAACAGGAAAGCTTCGGTATTTCTAAGTTCGGTCAATTCAACTGGCACGATCGCTTGAACTTTGACGCCTGCGTGGAATGCGGCCGATGCACGTCTGTCTGCCCGGTCAATCGCGCCGGGGGTCCTTTGGATCCGCGCGAAATCATTCTTTCTTTGAAGAAACGAATGATGGAAGGCTACACCAAGACCGAAGAAGTCTTAGTACCGGATGTTGTTTCCAAAGAATCCCTTCTGGCTTGTACGACCTGCGGTGCCTGTGTCGAGCAGTGCCCTTCCCGCATTGAAATCGTCAATACGATCCAGCAGATGCGCCGTTCTCTGGCTCTAGAAGAAGGCCAGTTCGCCGAAGGCGTGGCTAAAACGCTTCAGAACATTCAGTCCGTCGGCAACCCCTGGGGCTTGGACCCGGATACCCGCTGGGCTTGGCTGGAAGGTTTAGACGTTGCCTTTGCCGAACCGGGCGTTCACTACGACATCCTTTACTGGGTCGGCTGCTCTGCTGCCTACGACAAACGCAATCAGAAGATTGCGAAGGCAATGATCAGGATCCTCAAGCATTCCGGCTTGTCCTTTGCCGTGATGCAGGAAGAAATGTGCAATGCCGAGTTTGCCCGCAGAGTCGGCGAAGAGTATCTCTATCAGATTCAGACACAGACCAACATTGATAATCTGCGCCAGTACAACTTCAGCCGTTTGTTGGCGGCGTGCCCGCACTGCTTCAACACTCTGAAGAATGAGTATCCCGAGTTTGAGCGCGGTCAGTTCAACGTGATTTCGCACCTGCAGTTCATTGCGGAACAGATGGATTCCGGCAGACTCAAGGCAGAACTTTCCGAAAAAGAAAGAGTCGCCATCCATGACGCGTGCTATTACGCTCGCTACAACGGTATCGCGAACGCTCCGAGATTTGATTTGAATAAAGTCAAAGGCTTAGAGACCGTCGATCCCAAGGAATGGGGCACTTGCACAACGTGCTGCGGCGCCGGCGGCGGACAGTTCTGGACCGATACGGACGCGCCCGAGCGACTGAACGTGATCCGTCTGAAGGCAGTCGTCAACGATACCGGCTGCGACAAAGTTGCAACGAGCTGCCCGTTCTGCTTATCCATGTTCGACTCTGCGAAATCTCAGGAAAAATCACTATCTGAAATTTCTATCTCAGATATCGCAGAAATTATTGCAAAAAATCTAAAATAACAATCATGGGCGGTTGATATTACCGCCTTTGATTTATCAATAAAAACAGATGCAGTCTCATGGATCAGTCCGTTAGTAAAGCAAACATTCAAGTACTTGATCGGGCCAGTGCAATTCTTCGAGTCCTGACCCAGCATCACGACCCTGTGAATTTGAAGGTCATTTCTGACGAAACCTGCCTTCACATCTCTACTTGCCACCGTATCCTTTCCGATTTAGTCCGCCTTCGTTTTGTGGAGAAAGGCGCCTCTGCCGGGACTTATCGTTTAGGTTTGCGGTTTCTTCAGCTCGGAAACCTGGTGAGAGAGAGAATCTCGGTTCGTGATACAGCAAGAACCGGAATGCAGCGTTTGCATAATCTCACGCGTCAAACGGTCAATCTCTCGATTCGTCAAAACGACAACATCGTCTATATCGACCGCATCATGCGAGAGCGTCCCGGCATTCAAGTTGTTCGCACGATCGGCGCTACTGCTCCACTGCACACCACGAGTTCAGGCAAACTCTTCTTAGCAGAAGATTCGTTTGAACAGATCCGCGCTTATGCTCTGCGCACCAACCTTGAAAAATCCACTCCGAACAGCATCGGGGACATCGACACCCTTCTGACTGAAATCTCCAAGATCAAAACTCTTGGTTTTGCGCGAGATGAAGAAGAACTGGAAATGGGGGTTCGCTGTGTAGCCGCAGGCATCCGTGACGACTCCGGCAAATTAGTTGCCTGCCTTTCGATCTCCTCTCCCGCCAGCAGTTTCTTAGAAGGCTGGATCTGCGAAATCAAACACACTGCGGATGATATTTCTGAACACTTAGGTTATGTAGCAACGCCCGGTGAGCTATACGTCCGCCCCAACTTTACCTAAAGAATTATTTCTCACTTAGGCCTCCGAATTGCGAGGACTATTTCTTTCTTACCATAAGACAAATATTGGATTTTTCCTATATCTCTTTTTGATTATTCGTTAGCTAAATATTCGTTGAGAGGGTTTATTGTTGTCGGGATTTCGCAGACAAACAACTACTCGTTATTACTAGATTCACACTCTTGACCTCATCCGAACGTATTAAATACAATTTAAGGCAACAAAGACCCCTAATCTTTGTCTACCCACCCCAAAATTAAAAAACAAGGAGAGCACATGTTCAATCTTCCACAGAGCACTTTCGGAAGAAGAAGTTTCCTGCGTTTTTCAGCACTCAGCGTTGCTACAGGCAGCTTTTTGATGAATCCGATCTCTAAAGCCGTTGCTCAGGCGGTTAAAGAAATTGAACCTTTCTACTGGAATGCCTGCGTGATTAACTGCGGCCAGCGCTGCCCGCAGCGCTGCTTTGTCAAAGGCGGCCAAGTCATTCGCGTTGAAACCGACAACACCGCCGGTGACGCCTGCGATCATCGTCAGATTCGCGCCTGCTTGCGCGGCCGTGCATTAAGACAGCGCCTGTACTCACCGGATCGACTGAAATATCCGATGAAACGCGTCGGTGAACGCGGCGAAGGCAAATTCGAACGCATTACTTGGGATGAAGCCATCAAAACCGTGGCAGACAACCTCAAGAGAACCGTTGAAAAATACGGCAATGAATCCGTCTATTGGCAGTATTGCTCCGGCCAGCAGTCTCTAGTGAACTCCAGACGCGCTTGGTGGCGCCTGCTCAACCTCATGGGCGGCTACCTTAAGTACTATGGTTCTTACTCCACCGCCCAGATCGGCGCAGCCATGCCTTACACCTACGGCGGTCGTCCCGGCTCAGACATGAGTGAAATCGGCAACGCCAAACTGTATGTCACATTCGGAGGCAATACTTTAGTCACACGCGGATCCGGCGGCGGTAAAGGCTATCAGCTCGAATGCGCTAAAGAAAAAGGTCATCCGAAATCCATCATGATCGACCCGATGTACAACGATACCGTTGCTGCAGGTATGGATCAGTGGATTCCGATTCGTCCGGGTACGGACGCTGCCTTAGTCGAAGCCATTGCCTACGAACTGATCAAGAATAACTGGGTCGATCAGGACTTCCTTGATAAATACTGCGTCGGCTACGACGAAAAAACACTCCCCGCCTCTGCCGCAAAAGGGAGTGACTACAAGAGCCACATCCTCGGCAAAGGCAAAGATGGAATCGCTAAAACTCCGGAATGGGCTGCCAAGATTACAGGTATCCCGGTAGAGACCATTGTTCAGCTTGCTAAGGAAATGGGCACGACTAAGCCCTGCTTCGTATCTCAGGGCTGGGGTCCTCAGCGTCAGGCTAACGGCGAAGAAACCGCTCGCGCCATCGCCATGCTGCCGATTCTTTTAGGTCAAGTCGGCTTGCCAGGCACGAACCCGGGTGATGCCGAAGGCAACTCTTCTCTGCCAGCTGTTTATCTCCCGATCGGCAAGAACCCTGTTAAAGCCACGATCCCTGTCTTCATGTGGACAGATGCCATTGTTCGCGGTAAAGACATGACCGACATTACCGACGGTATGCGCGGCGTCAAGAAGCTGGACCACGATATCAAGATGATCGTGAACTCCGGCGGCAACACCACGATTAACCAGCACTCCGACTCAAACGCAACGGATAAGATCCTTCGCGACACATCTAAGTGCGAATTCATCGTAGTCTGCGACAACATGATGACACCGACCTGCCGTTATGCCGATATTCTTCTTCCGGACGTCCTTGGTCCTGAAACCGACGACATCGCCTGCCAAGGCGGCTCTAACGGCGGTACGACTTCCATGCTGCCGATGCACAAGGCTGTCGAACCTCAGTGGGATCAGAAGACCTCGTACGAAATCTGCCGCTTGATTGCCAAGGAACTCGGCAAGGAACAGGAATTCACGGAAGGAAGAACTCAGCTGCAGTGGCTCGAATGGTGCTACAACGAAACACGCAAGAAAGTTCCTCAGCTGCCTGATTGGGATACGTTCTGGAAAGGCGGTCCTGCTCAAGTCTACGGCTGGAGAAATAATCCGGTTGCGCTTTCCGAATTCAGAGCCGACCCGGCTAAGAACCCGCTTAAGACTCCGTCCGGCAAGATTGAAATCTATTCCGAACGTCTTAACAATATCGCCAATACCTGGAAGCTGAATCCCGGCGATGTGATCTCTCCGATTCCTATCTACTTCAGAAACTGGGAGATGTACGGGGATGAACTGCAGAAGAAGTATCCGCTGCAGTGCTACGGTTTCCACCATCACGGCCGTATTCACTCCACCTTCCACAACCTTCCCTGGCTGCGTGAACAGCATCCTGACGTCGTCTTTATGAACGTTTTGGACGCTAAAGCACGCGGAATCAACAACGGCGATTTGGTTCAGATCTTTAACGATCGCGGTATCGTCGAACTTCCGGCAAAAGTCACTTCAAGAATTATGCCGGGCGTTGTGAGCATTCCTCAGGGCGCTTGGTACACGCCGGTCAACAAGAACGGTAATGTCGTCGACGTAGGCGGCAACATCAATACGCTCACCTCGCTGCGCCCGAGCCCGCTGGCCAAAGGCAATCCTCAGCACACCAACCTTGTAGAAGTCCGTAAGGCCTAGGAGAAAAAAAGATGACACAACTTGGATTTTTTGTTGACGTATCAAAATGCTCCGGCTGCAAGACTTGTGCCGTGGCATGCAAGGACGCACATAACCTTCCCGTGGGCATGAACTTCCGCAAAGTTCATGAATACGCCGGCGGAAACTGGAAACAGGCTGCTGACGGATCCTGGACACAAGACGTGTTCGGTTATTACGTCAGCTTAGGCTGCAACCACTGCTCCGACCCTGCCTGCGTTAAGGTTTGCCCGACAAAAGCACATCACAAACGTGCAGAAGACGGTTTGGTGGTCATTGATGCGACGAAGTGCATCGGCTGCGGACTTTGTGCACAGGCTTGCCCGTATCATGCACCGGTATTGGACGAAACTGCTCACAAGATGAGAAAGTGCGATGCCTGCTTTGACCGCCTGCAGAGAGGACTTCAGCCGATCTGTGTGGAAAGCTGTCCTAATCGCGCCATCGAATTCGGCGAAATTGAAGAGCTGCGTAAGAAGTACGGCAAACTTGCTGAAGTCGCTCCTTTGCCCTCTGCTTCTAAGACACAACCGAATTTGGTTTTGGTTGTTCCTGCTCAGGCTCGCCCTGCAGGAGATACTTCAGGTACTGAATACTAACCGAGTATTTAATTGAAATCGCAACAGGCGCCGAAAGGCGCCTGTTGCACATCGAGTTCAAAAACTCGAGCCAATTTAGGAAGAACTAGAGTGCTCCTCTTTCAACTGCTTTTCGTTCTTCTGCCTCCTCTGCCCGAATCTTTTGGTCTTCGGATTCTTTGCCAAAACGGCTCATCGTGAATTGAACGATGGCTTGCGCCAAGAGCTCGTCCGGTACAAAAGCCTGAGCAACACCGTCTGCCTTAAGAGCCTTTGCATCTTCTTCGTTTTCGGCAGGCATGACTGTTTCAATGGTCGGTCGCAGGATCTTGGCTGTTTCAACAATCTTGCGGCAAAGGATCTCATTTTCAATTGCCAGAACAAGAATGGCCGCTTCATGTATATGAGCTTGGATAAGGACAGCAGGATCTGTAGCATCTCCGTAAATAGAATTAACATTCCTCTCTCGAAGCTCTTCAATAACCGAATGGTGATCGTCTACCACTACAACAGAAAGATGTCTTTGAAGCAGCTCTTCGAGGATGATTTTCCCCTTTTCTCCGTAACCGACAAGAACCACATGACCGTGGAGGATGTCGCTGCCGACGCTGTCCGGCATAAGTGCCATTGGATCGATACGCGCGTCCATTCTTCTAGCGAATCCCCAACGCTTTTTTATGAAGTCGCGAGCCGGTCCGACCGTTGCGAAGGCAAACGGATTCAGGGCGATAGAAATAATGGCGCCGGCCAATACTAAACTCATGCCCTCTTGCGGCAGGATCTTGAGCTGAAGTCCAAGTGCAGCCAAAATGAACGAGAATTCACCGATCTGAGACAGTGCGGCAGCAACCGTCAAAGCAGTGTGAAGTGTATAACGGAATAACAAGACCAGACCAAAAGCAACAAGACCTTTGCCTAAGATAATAATGGCAAGCACGGCCAATACATGCAGGGGCTGTTCGTAAAGGACTTGGGGATCAAACATCATGCCGACACCCACAAAAAAGATAACCGAGAAGGCATCTCTAAGCGGAAGTGACTCCATCGCAGCGCGATGAGAGTAACGGCTTTCACGCATCACCATGCCGGAGAAGAAGGCACCCAATGCGAAACTGACATGGAAGATCTGTGCTGCACCGTAGGCAATACCGATTGCAAATACCAACACTGAAAGCGTAAAGAGCTCGCGGGAACCCGTCTTAGCAACCTGGCGAAGAAGCCACGGAAGCAGGCGTTTTCCGACAACCAGCATCAGGATGATGAAACCGAATACTTGAGCCAGCGTGATGCCGACAATCTGCCAAAGCGGCAAAGAAGCCTCGGTATTTTGCAGAGGAGAACCCAGCAAGGAAGCTAGCGGAGGCAGGAGCACCAGGATCAAGACGGTCATGATGTCTTCAACGACCAACCAGCCCACGGCGATTTGACCGTCGCCGCTTTCTAGAATGCCTCGGCTTTCCAACCCTTTCAGAAGCACAACCGTGGAGGCGCAGGAAAGACACATACCAAAGACGATGCTTTGTCCCCACGGCCACCCCCAGAAATGGGCCAAAACCGCGCCTAAACAGGTCGCCAGGCCCATCTGAAGAATAGCTCCGGGAACCGCGATATTCTTAACTCGAATGAGATCGGTCAGAGAAAAATGCAAGCCGACGCCGAACATCAGCAGCATGACACCGATTTCGGAGAGTTCGGAAGCAATATTAACATCCCCCACAAATCCGGGTGTTGCGGGCGAAATAATAATACCGGCGAGCAAGTAGCCAACCAATGCCGGTACTTTGATGCGCTCCATGAGGAAGCCAAGCGCCCAGGCAATCGCAAAACCGATCGCCAAGGTCGAAATCAAGCTAAAACTATGACTCATCGTTCGTTTGTCCTATGCGGGCAAAAATTTAATGCAGATTGCTAATTCTTTGAGCGTAATCGTTCTGTACACTTAAGCGAATTGCATGACTCGGAGGATCCAACCGGTTCGTCCACGCAAATTCAGGCAATATTCTACTTTCGAGAAAGCTTTCTGAGACTGACAAACGGGACTTTTCCGCCCATCTTAGAAATCTCGCTTTTGACGCATAATTTCTATAAGGAATCAAAGGGATAAATACTCTTATTCCTTATTCGCTATTTCTTAGAAATTGAACAATTCCCAAAGGCGACACACGAGATTAATAAGGAAGCTGAAAAACTCAGCTTCCTCAACAAAATATTAGGGATTGGCTTCAGGATGCTGTGAAGGGGGCGCCGGGTTGACATCACTGTTAACTGCGATTTCTTCGTCCACCAGAGAATCGCCTTTAAGGATTGCCAGACGGATCAACTTATCCATTTCTTGGGACAGAATCACAGAAGCTTGAACGACCGTTCCCAGGTTATCCGCTCTGAAGTGGTTAGCTTCTTGGTCAGTAGCGGCTCGAAGAATAACCTTAACACCTTGATTGATCAGCTTGGCAGTCTCTACGACCTTGCGTTCCAAAATCTCATCACGGATTGTCAGAACAATCACGGCAGCGTTTTGCACGTGAGCTTGAAGCAGAACAGACGGATCCGCGGCATCGCCTTGAATAGCGGTATATCCGTTCTTACGCAGCTGAGCCACCAGGGAATCGTCTTTGTCGACGATAACGGTTGGGATTTCATCTTTCTGAAGAGCTGCTGTTAACTTACAGCCGACGTCGCCGTAACCCACAATGACGATATGACCGGTGATTTTCTTCTTTTCGATTTCGTCCGGCATAAGAGACTGCGGATCCGGGCGAGCAGCCGAAATACGAGCCAGTTTGCTGCGTTTTTTAAGGAATTCAGCGACTTTCGGAAGGGTGGCAAAAGCAATCGGGTTAAGCGCAATCGTCAAAATCGCTGTTGCTAAGACGAGATTCATGCCTTCGTCAGAGACGATGTCCATGGACTTTCCTAGGCTCGCCAAGATGAACGAGAATTCACCGATCTGTCCTAAACATGCGCCGAGTGTCAAGGCGGTGTGCAAGGGATAACGGAACAGCATCACTAATAATGCGGCGATGATCGGGTTAATGAAGAGGATTAAAAGCAGCACGCAAAGCAGATGCCAAGGATGTTCGACGATCACCATCGGATTGAACATCATGCCGACACCGACGAAGAAAATGACCGAAAAGGCATCTCTCAGCGGAAGGGATTCCACGGCTGCTCTATGGGCATACTTGGATTCACGCATCACCATGCCGGCGAAGAAGGCACCCAAAGCAAAGGACACATGGAAGACTTCAGCGGCGCCGAAGGCAATACCGATGGCCACTGCCAATACGCAAAGCGTAAAGAGTTCGCGGGAACCGGTTTTAGCAACCTGCCAGAGGAGGTACGGCAACAGACGGCGCCCGACCACCAGCATCAGTACGATAAAGACGACAACCTGAGCCAAGGTTATAAGCAGAAGCTGCCAGAGCGGCTGAGAAGAAGTCTGAGCCTGGCCTGTGAACACTGAAGCCATTGGCGGCAGGAGAACTAAGAGCAAGACCGTGACCATGTCCTGCACGATCAACCAGCCCACTGCTACGTTGCCGTCGAAGCCTTCGAGCATGCCTCTTGCCTCCAAGGCTTTGAGAACAACGACCGTGGAAGCACAGGATAAACAGCAGCCGAGAAGAACTGAATGACCTACGTCCCAGCCCCAGAGCCAGCTTAAGCCAAAACCGATTAAGGCTGACAAAAGCATTTGGCAGATCGCGCCCGGAACAACAAGGCCTTTGACCTTCAGCAAGTCTGTCAAGGAGAAATGCAGGCCCACGCCGAACATCAGGAGCATGATGCCGATTTCAGCCAGCTGGTTGGCCAAGTTCAAATCCACATCAAAGCCGAATACCGACGGCGAAACCAAAATACCGGCGAGCAAGTAGCCGACCAATGCCGGCACTTTTAATTTTTCTGCCAAAAAACCCAGGACCAAAGCGACACCGAAACCGATCGCTAAGGTCGAAATGAGAGAAATACCTTCCATACTTTTACCGCGTGCGTTTATTCGTTATTCCGCATCCTTTTAAGAGAGCGAGTTTGGTTCGCACTTGAGCACAATCCAATGCCCCCTCCACTTATTAATCGCTGCCATTACCTGGCAAAAATGTGCTCCAATTCTAAACACTCAGATCGAAGGATTCCTCTCAAAATTTAAAAACAAGTATTTTTTGTTTGTCTAGTAGTTTGCTAAATAATTTTTCAGCGATCAACCGTTTGTTCAACAGTTACTTTTCTATTTATTTTCAAATAGATGAATCGAACAGTTTGATTTTTGATGAACAAAAAGTTGCAATCCAAGATCGCTTTCGCCCATTCTTGGTAGATTGCTACTTATTAAGCCGCACTAGCCTCTTTTTTTTCTCATAATGCAGGCATGGGTCGCGGGACCCATTATTAATCAAGAAAAAAATGAATAAACCAATCATCGCAAAAATTAACGACAAGTTCGAAACCCTTCTTCTGATCATTCAGGCAGGCGCCCTGATCATCATCACAATTGCGACCGCAGTCGCGATCGTGGCCGAAGGTTATGACATGTTTGCGACCAAGAGCATCGGCTTGGCTAACTTACTGCTCTTGTTCTTATTCATCGAGATTTTGTCGATGGTCAGACAGTATTCGCTCGGACAGCATGAGTTAAAACTCAAGACGCCTCTGGTCATTACTGTTGTGGCTGTTGCTCGTTACCTCATTATTAATATGGAACATCTAACGAGCAAGTGGATTCTTCTTACTTCTGTTTCAATTCTCATCTTAACGATCTCCCTCCTGATATCCCGTCAGATTAAAGGCCTTCATGATGATATTGAGGAAGAAAACCTCTCTTCCCTACAGAAGCTGAGCGGCAAGCTCTCCGGAATAGTCTGCAAAAAGAAAGACATCCAGAAAGACGATAACCCATAGTACTTATACCTATTCATTTTCTCCTATTGTCTCTTACAATTTGTAATAAGTACCTCTTGTGGGTACTTTTGTAAGACAACGGTATGGATCTTTCCCGTACCTACCAAAGGAGAAAACTAATGCTTTTGACCAAACTTTCCGTGGCTGTCGGACTTGCCGGCGTTGCACTCGCAGCCAATGCAGTCACCTATACACCCGGAACTTACACTGAAAAAGTCAACGGTCATAATGCTGCCTTCACCGTCAAGGTAACCGTCAGCAAGAACAAGATTGAAAAGATTGAATATCCTGACAACCTTGAAACTATCGGTGTCGGCAAAGTCGCTCTGGACAAACTGTCCAAGAAGATTATCGATCGCCAATCTCTCGGCGTAGACAATGTTACCGGCGCAACCATTACTTCCTTCGCATTGAAGGGCGCCGTTAAGAAAGCACTCGAACAGGCTAAGGTTTCCAAGGCTGACATGGCCAAGCTGATGAAGAACAGCGAAAAATACACTGCTCTTCCCGCTGAAATCAAGACTAATGTTGTCGTTGTCGGCGGCGGCGGATCCGGCTTAGCTTCTGCTATCGCTGCTCAGCAGGCCGGTGCCAAAGTTATCGTTCTTGAAAAACTCGGCATCCTCGGCGGCTCCACCAACGTTTCTGAAGGCGCTTTGAACGCAGCTGACCCGCAGCGTCAGGGCAAACAGGGTATCGAAGACTCTATCCAGAAACACTATGAACAGACCATGAAGGGCGGCCACAATATCGGCAATCCTGATCTGGTTCATTACCTGACTGACCATGCTTTAGAGTCCGTTCATTGGCTGGAAAGCATCGGCGTTAAGTTTAAAGACGAAGTCGGTACTGCTACGGGTGCTTTGTGGCAGCGTTCTCACTATCCTGCTACTCCGTCCGGCAACACCTATATTCGTTCCTTCGAAAAATACATCGCCGCTCATGGCAACGACATGAAGGTCTACACCGACATGGACGCAGTCTCCCTGATTCAGGACAAGGCCGGCCGTGTTATCGGTGTAGTAGCTAAAGACAACCACACCGGCAAGACCACCAAGTTCATGGCTGACAAGGGCGTCATCCTGGCAACAGGCGGCTTCGGTGCTAATGTTGCTCTTCGTCAGAAAGTCAACACCGGCGTGTTCAAAGACTATGACCTCGGCAAGGGCATCGGCTGCACGAACTTCAACAAGTCTGCTCAGGGCTCCGGCATCATCATGGGTGAAAAAGTCGGTGCACACGTTATCGGTATGTCCGACATTCAGGTTCATCCCTGCGGAACTCCGGGTACAGGTTTGATGGAAATGGTTCGTACATCCGGCCGTAACCGTCTGTTCATCAACAAGGAAGGCAACCGCTTCGTAAACGAAGGTGCTCCTCGTGACGTCTTGGCCAAGGCTATCTTTGCACAACCCGGCTCTACTTACTACGTCCTGGTTAACCACCTCCGTTATCCGTCTCTTGACTGGGTTGACGCCAACGGCGCCAAGATGAAAGACATGATCGACCTCGGTCGTGTTGTTTCTGCTCCGACACTTGACGAACTGGCCAAAAAACTCAACATGCCTGCTGCTAACCTGAAGAAGGCTGTTGAAGACTACAACGGTGTTGTTGCCGGTACATACAAGGATCCGCTGGGCTTCGTCGCCAACAACAAGGCTGACAAGCAGATGACTGAAGGTCCTTGGTACGCCTGCCAGAAGGTTCCGACTGTTCACCACACCATGGGCGGACTGGAAATCAACACCAAGGCTCAGGTTCTTGACGCCAACGGTAAGGTTATCCCAGGTCTTTATGCTGCCGGTGAAACCACAGGCGGTATCCACGGTTCTAACCGTTTGGGCGGCAACGCCATTGCTGACATCATGACTTTCGGTCGTGATGCCGGTACACATGCTGCTAAAGGAAACTAATCTTTCCAATAGCTGAGATTGTTTGATCTCTAACATGTTCGGGGATCGGAAATTTTCCGATCCCCTTTTTGCATCTTCGTTCTTTCCCTATTCTTCTGCATCGTGGATCCTTTATCTCCATGTCGCGACAAATATTAACGTAAGTCTGTTTAAGATTACTAATAAGGCAAGAATCTTCTTAGGTTCTAACTGATAAAGTGACCTGGAGAAAATAATGGAAATAAACTTCAAAGAATTAACGCTTAAAGGTGATCGCCCTCTTGTATTCATCTTGTCCGGAGCGGGTCTTTCTGCAGAGAGCGGAATCCCGACTTTTAGAGATGCCAACGGCCTCTGGAGAAAATACGATCCAAAGGAGCTCGCTTCTATCGGCGCACTTGAAAGGCATACACAAGATGTATTTGACTTCTATAACGAAAGAATCAAAAACGCCGAACCGTGTCGGCCTAACGCAGCTCATATAGCAATTGCAAATTTTCAGAAGGACGTCGCTGCTTTTTGTGATGTAATTCATGTCACTCAAAACGTCGACAATCTAAATGAATTAGCCGGCGCTCCGAGAGTTTTCCATCTGCACGGCGACTTCCAAACTTCCTTGTGCAGAAAGTGCAAAAAGACTTTCCCAAGAGTCGGCTTCTACGATCGAGAACAGGTTTGTCCGGTTTGCGGAGCGACCAATTTCGCAGTGAGACCCAATGTTGTGCTTTTCGGAGAAGTACCTTACGGCATGGATTGGATACCTTCGTACCTCAAGAAAGCCTGCGTCTTTATTTCCGTAGGCACTTCCGGCACCGTCTATCCTGCGGCCAATTTCGTGAGAGAAACGAAAGCATCGATAAGAATCAATCTTGATTTAGATCCGCTTATCCATCCATATTCCAAATTTAATCATAGAAGTTATGGAAAATGCACTGAGACGCTTCCCCAGCTTCTTGAAGAATTAAAGAAAGAATTAACGTCGCGACTGAAAGAAAAGGCCACCGAATAACAAATTCAGAACATGAGTTTTCATACATCTCTCCTAGCTCACTCTCCAAATCTTTCGGAGGGCGATTTTTTGTTCTGTTCTTCCTGCTATCTCCTAGAATAGAGGCCATCACAACCTGCTAGAAAGAAAAGATGTCCCTTAATAAAACACAGGTAATTGAACATCTGCTTGGACTGTGCCGTTCTGACATTGAGAAAAGGTACGGCGAACAAGCTTTAGATATTCATAACGCCAAGCTCACATTTGAGAAAAACCGATGCGTTAGGACTCTTTTTCCAAAATCTTCTTGTCGTCGCTGTGTTGAAGCATGCCGTGAAGAAGCCATTTTCCTCAATAACGGAACGATCGGTTTAGAAAATATCAAATGTACTGTTTGCGGAGCGTGCGTAAGTTCTTGTCCTACTGAGGCGTTTGCTTTTGCAAAGTACCCTCTATATTCTGCTCTGTTTCAACTCAAAAAATTACTGGAAGAGAATCAAGAACATCAATCGACCAATCTCTCAGCTATCTTTACTTGCCCTAAAAGTTCGCAAGCAAAAGAACGAATTTCCGTCGGTTGTTTAGGAAGTATGAGCCCTGCGCTCTTCGTATTGGCCCAATTAACAACGGAAGCTAAAGTTGTTGTTTATTGCGGAAACTGCAGAAACTGCGCGATCAGTAACGAAGGAGACCTTGCCAAAAGCATGGCTCAAAAAATTTCCAGACTCTCAGACATACTGAAGATACAGCCGAAGATTGAAATTGCTGAAACGGCCTCCGAAGAATTAGACAATTTAAAGCGCAGAAAGATCTTTAGAAAGATCTCTAATGAATTGCTGGAAAGGTCAGAAATTGCAAGCTTGAAAGGCAATGCTCCGAAAACTGAGAAAGTTTTCCCAGTGCTTGATCGAGAGATGCTTATTGACTGCATCAAGCTGATCCGTGACAAAAAAACGGAGTATGAGATTACTGAGAAGATATTTCCGCTTCCCGGTGTTTACAAAAATACATGCACCGGGTGCAACATCTGTGTGCTGCTTTGCCCTTCCGGCTGCTTAACCTCACGAGAGAAGGACGGTCACTTTAAACTCCTGGCAGACCCTCTCAGATGCGTGGACTGCAAACGGTGTGTGGAAGCGTGCCCGGAACAAACTTTAGTTATGCGAAAACTCTCCGGTATCCCACAGATACTGGCAGACGACGTCCAAATTTTATTAACTGGAGTACGAAAGCCTATTGAAGAAGACGCGGCCTCGATAGAGGCTAGAACGAGAGAGATATTCAATATTTAATTTCCTTAGAGACTATTTCTCCTAGCTTTGAAATCCGAACCTTCTTTCAATTGTTTTTCAATGCTGGCAACGGCCTGCGGAAAAACTTCGTATTTGTCATCTATGTCCATATGACCTAGGTGGTATTCCAAGCAGTTTTGAAAATTTCTTTCATTACACGAAATCATGTCTTCCAAAGCGAGCTCGTAGCATTGCCGCTGTTCGATGACGTTTTCGTGTTTTCTGATCAGATTGAAGTTCTTTTCCAGATAGGCTCGACTGAAAATTAAACAAAGATAACTAATTGATTTTCCTTCTTCTTCTGTGAAATCTTTTTTCCAGTCCCATGGAATATAACAGCCTTCGACAATAAGGCTCTGGTTGTTTTCGATACAAGTTTTGATCATTTCCCTGACGACCGGCCAAAGCTTTTCCGTCAAAGCATCATCGTCACTTTCAGGAGTGAGGTCAGTATTACCGCTTCTGATAAGTCCCATCTTTAGGTGGTCAATCGAAACATACGGGATCTTGTAATGCTCAAGAAGTTTCTGAGCAAGATTCGTCTTGCCTGTATGAGTGTCGCCGGCGATGAGGATAATCATTCTGCTTTATTGCTTAATTGTCAGTATGTTGAGCGGCTTTTGCTACTTCAGAAAACTCTTGCACGATATCAAGAAGAGCCAAATCATTTCCGACTCTCGAGCCCAGCATGATAGAAATTGGAGGTTTAGTCTCAAAAGAAACCGGCAAAGTGCTGCTAGGTCCTCCTCCAATGGAGAACCAGTCTACGAAGTTCAGAAAACCAACAAAGTCAGCATCGTAACGATCCAGAATGCTATTGATTAAGTTCCTGGCTTTCACCACATTTTCCTGAACCAATTTTTTCAATTCAGATTTTTCAATTTGAGGCATAGCTAACGCGTCTTCCAAACGCTCCATGCCGTAAAGATGTGCATGAGGCCTTTCTCGATAGCATTCTACGAGTCCCTCGAAAGAGCGTGGCTCATTGTCTGAGCCATATCGATGTAGGAACTTAGTTATATCAGCTCGAATATCGGTCGAACTAATTGTTTTGTAATCAAAACTGACTTCAGGCAAATCAATAAAGATAATCTCGAATCCATTGAGTTTTAGTTGAGCTAAGAAAGAACGCAGCTTAGTTTGCAGTAACTCCATCTCTCCGAGACTGCGGTTTACACATAAGATGATTCTTTTTCTACTAGGCTTGCTTTCCTTACTCCTCAATTCAAAAGATTGATCGTCAGCCGGATCGACGCCAATCATTGATAGGAAAACCTCTTTCAATAGAGCCGGATTTCGAGTCAATACACCCGGCGCATCAAAAGATGAAGACAACGGAATAATTCCGGTTCTGGAGACTAATCCTCTAGTTGGCTTAAATGAATACACACCATTTCTAAAACCCGGGATCATTAGGCTTCCTCTGGTTTCAGTGCCAAGGGCTGCATCGCAAAAACCGGCTGCGACGGCAATGGCAGATCCTGCGCTTGAACCCCCGCAGGGAAAGTTTCCATGGGGATTTTGACCGAAACCTCCTAACTCTGAATAGCCATACGGAAGCACATTGGAAGTCACAAAGCCGGC
This sequence comes from Parasutterella sp., assembly GCF_057870745.1. Lineage (NCBI taxonomy): Bacteria > Pseudomonadati > Pseudomonadota > Betaproteobacteria > Burkholderiales > Sutterellaceae > Parasutterella > Parasutterella sp. The sequence continues at coordinate 31,104 of NZ_DBMALT010000016.1, forward strand.
CAATTCCGTGAGATGGGTTTTGCCGAAGATTTCGATTTTGGGATTCCGGCGCAGTCTTTGAATGCAAAAAGCATCGGGAAGCTCCAAATCTTTTAATGCATGGCTGCCGGCCGACGTCGGAAAGCCTGTGACTCCGATGTTGTCCTTGACCAAAAGATGAATAGCCTTATCTGCCTGAGGATCTTTCCATTTTCTAACAGCGTGAAGTTTCCCATTAAGCCGCAATAAACGCCTTTTCATTTCAAGGGGCGACAAAGGCTTATCAAGTGGAAATGAGAGGTCGGCCATTTGAAATCCTTGTTCCAAATCTATTCAATTAACTAACAACAGCTTAATCTTAAGTCCCTGAAGTTTATATAGACAAAGAAATTTTCCATTTCTTCAACATCAGTATTTTCCTGAGTTTTTGATTTTTAGCAAACTACCTAGGTAGTCGCCGATGCTATAAAACTACTTGTCCCGCAATGCATCAAGGAGAATTGATGAGGAAAAAACTTGCTTTGATTCCTTTTATGTTATCCATGGCTTTTGCCGGTCAATCTCAGGCTGCACTGACTGACGGAGTTTACGAAACCACTGTCAACGGTCACAATGCACCGATGACTGTCAAGGTCACGATTAAAGATCACAAAATTGCCGCCATCGATGCCAGCAAAAACCTGGAAAGTTTCGGCGTCGGTAAAGTTGCTTTGGACAAAACAGCTGCCGCAATATTAAAAGACCAAACTATTGGTGTCGACAATATTACCGGCGCTTCCCTCTCAAGCCTCGCACTTAAATCTGCCGTTAGAACGTGTCTTCAGAAGGCCGGAGCTACGGACCAGGAACTAAAAAACTACACAAGAAAAGTCTCCCACATCTCTTCTACTCCTGTTGAATACAAGGCTGACGTAGCCATTATCGGCGGTGGCGGAACGGGCTTAGCGGCTGCCGTCTCTGCTCTCGAAAACGGCGCAAAGAAAGTGGTCATTCTGGAAAAACTTGGTTATCTCGGTGGCTCTACCAACGTTTCCGGTGGTGCCTTAAACGCTGTTGATGACAAACGTCAGAAAGCACAAGGTATTGACGATTCTGTTCAGAAATTCTATGAAGCAACGATGAAAGGTGGCCACAATGTCGGCAATCCTGAACTCGTCAAATACCTTACTGATAATGCTTATCCGACCGTTGAATGGATGGAAAAAGAAGGTGTCGTATTCCGCGACAAAATCGGTGCCGCAACCGGCTCTTTAGGTCAGAGAAGCCATTACGGTAAGAAACCGGCTGGTTATGCTTATACATCTGTCTTTGAAAACAAACTCAAAGAATACGGGGACCGCGTTGTCGTTTTAACGGAAACACCAGCGACAAAGTTGATTATGGACAAATCCGGGAGAGTTATAGGAGTCTCCGGATTACACGCAGGAAAGCAGCCGGTCACTGTCATTGCTCCGAGTGTGATATTGGCCACCGGCGGCTTTGGCGCAAATGTTAAGTTCCGGCAGGAAGTTAACACCGACGTCTGGAAGGAAGTCACGCTGGATAACAGAATCGGTACCACTAATATTAATAAGGCAGCACAAGGTGACGGTTTGAAGTTAGCTAAGAGCGCTCATGCCGACATTATCGGTTTGTCTGATATTCAGCTCCATCCGAACGGAACGCCCGGAACTGGCCTCATGCAGGATATTGCAACCTCCGGCCGAAATCGTCTGTTCATCAATAAGAACGGAGACAGATTTGTTTCTGAATCCGCTGCCCGCGACACGCTTTGCAAAGCTATCTTCAAGCAGCCGGACGGGACATACTGGTTGTTAATGAACAAACTTCGTTATCCGGACGAAAACAAACCCGACCGCATGGGCGTCACAATGAAGGATATGTTGGCACTCGGTCGGGTGAAAAAAGCTGATACTCTTGATGAAATGGCAAAGCTCATCAACGTCCCTGTTGATCATCTCAAAGCTGCAGTCGCCCAGTACAACAAAGCTGCATCTAACAAAGGCACTAAAGACAAGTTCGGATTTGTTGCAACTAACACAGACGACGCACCGATGACTGAAGGACCATGGTATGCATGCCTTAAAGTTCCAACGGTTCACCACACGATGGGCGGCGTCCGCATCGATACGCTTGCCAGAGCTTTGGACAAGGATGGTAAACCCGTTCCCGGGCTGTATGCTGCCGGCGAAGTCACAGGCGGGATTCATGGCGCTAACCGTCTTGGCGGTAATGCCATTGCCGACGTCTTCACCTTTGGAAGACAAGCGGGAACCTCAGCTGCACAACAAAAATAATGGTTAAGCAGTAACTTTGAGAGCCGCAGTTGCGGCTCTTTTTCTTTGAAGATTTTTCGAGATCAAGAATTAATACTCTGTGAAGTCCGCGGCAATAAAAGAGGTAACAAAAGCACTAAACGAACTGTAAAAATAAGGCTCTTGTTAAATGACAGGAAACTTCGCCGATATGGCGTACTAGTAAAAAGATCTTGATCCCCAAACCCACCCTCGAGCAATCAAATCAAAGCGCGGTAGTCAAATGTTCTAGAGAAACTGAAAAGTACAGCCGTCGTTCTCATGTGAACTTAGTTACTTCGCAGGCCTTTACAATTAATTTTGGCCCGGGCCTTCGGGCCATGAGCAAGTAAGTTTTTTGCTTTCGCCTTTGACCGCTCTACCAATCAACTTTTAGATTAATTCAGTATTCCAGTTAGTAGCTTGAATCAAATTGTCCAATTCGCGAATGTCTTTGGCCAACTGATCAACTTTTTTCTGAGTTTCCTTAACGTTAATTGAAGGAAGGACAAGAATTTCAGATCGAGAATAACGATTTGAAACTTGAGAGGCCGCGGCAATCAAATTATTCAAAGCTGTAACTTCTGTGATTCTTGTATCCCGATCAATTACTAAATCTCCAAGAAAGAAGTCTCCAACCTTGACGGATGCGTTAGTTGCATTGATCCTTTTGATCAGGGCTGCAAGCTCGCCTCTTGTAGATTCAAGCGCTTTAATCAACTCAGCGGGATCTTCGACTGGCTTTGAACCTTCTTGATAAGTCGCGTTGTCAATTAACTTTTGACGTAGCGTGCCCATCTTTATCTGTAATTGTTTACGCTCGCGTAAAGCTTCAGCTAACTTCATATCTTTTTCAACCTTTTCTTGTTTTAGAAACGGTATTCAAGTGCGGCAAAGAAACTGTTGCGCTTGATAAAACCTGCTTCCGTCACGATGTTGAAAGAAGGCGTGATTTCCCAGCGGAAACCCGCCAACATGTTCCATGGAGATTCCATCTTTTGCTTAACGTTGAATGTACCATCCCCTTTATTAACAGCACTAATCAGACTCTGAAGTTTGGGAGAAAAGCTTAACTTGGACAGTTTTCCATGAAAATTTTGGTCAACGTTCTGGTACATCGTGCCGACCCAGAGACTAAATTTACTTTGGGGCAATTTAATGGTATCAACAGCTGGCAATGTAAACCGATAGCCAACTCTTGGGACTAAAGTAAAAGCTTTGATGTTACCGTCGATGATATTCAGCTTAGTTCTCGTGTAGTTCAAATCTAGAAGCCCAAACCAATTGCCAACACCACCGGCAAAGGTTGTTCCCAAACCATAGGTGGTTCCTTTGAATTTCAGCACAAAATCGATACCATCCATATCTCCCATAGACTTAATGAGTTTATTCACGATAGAGTTGGTAGAGCCGACGTTTATCTTTGAAATCGAACGGCCTTTGGTATGACCGACTACTCCATAAACGTTCATAAAAGGAAAGACCCAAGCATCTAAACGCAGAGTTTCTGTATGGCTCCTTTGACGAGTGCTTAGAACATCAATTTTGAACAAACTTGGAGGTAACGGCTTGTTGAATATCGGCACTGTCAATCCATCAAATTGAATAGATTTAACATTGATATTCTGGTGAATATTCATGTAATTCACATTGATGCCATAACTTTTTGGCAGTTCGTAGCCCTTTTCTCTGGCCTCTTTACCAAAAATCGGAAGAAACGGTTCGTCGTCTTCAACTTCTTCCTTCTGAATAGTTGAAGTTTCACCGGCTGGAGTGATCTCGACATTAGCGGTATCCAACGAGTAGTCCAGGGATTTTTGAGAATCTTGCTGAGCAAAAGCCGTCGTCGTAAGCAATACAGATGCCGTCAATGCAACAAGTTCTGTCAAGGAGTAAATTTTCAAAATTAGGCCTTTAATTATGTTCCTTCCGTATAGGTACGAATTGTATGAAAAGCCTTTCTACTGCTGATATTCGAATGATCTAAATGGGTAACAAAAATCAAGAAAATACAAGGAAAGTGTTTTCAAAATCTTGCAGGTTAGTCTCAATATTCAAGAGACCTTGTTGCTCATACAATCTCAGGCACGCAACACCAAAATTCAATCCCAGGAGAAAATTCAAAATGTTTGACTTGATCATCCGAGGTGCGCTTGTCGTAGATCCTCTTAACAAGGTTAATGCAATTAAAGATCTTGCCGTCTCAGAAGGAAAAATCGCCGCAGTTAAAGACGAAATCTCTCTTCCTGCAAAGAAGCTCATCGAGGCTTCAGGAAAAGTCTTGATTCCCGGCATCATTGATATGCATACGCATATGCGCACGGTGTTAGGCCATAAACACGCCCAGCGCATGATTGCTCTGGCCGGCGTTTGCACTACTCTGGATATGGCCGGACCTTTAGAAGACATTCTGACATCCATTCCCGGAAGCGGCGCCGGTGTCAACATTGCAATCCTTGACGCTGCCAGAGACGGACAGACACTAACCTCTTCCCGCCCATCTCAGCAGGAACAATCCGACTTCCTGGATAGAACGCTGGAAAACGGCGGCATCGGCATCAAACTTCTCGGCGGCCATTTCCCGATGGATGTTGATATCAGTGAAAGTTTTATCGAGTTAGCTAACCAGAAAAAATCCTGGATTGCCTGGCATGTCGGAAGCACCGCTCACGGCTCAAATATCGAAGGCTTTAGAGAAGCCGTTGCAGCAGCTAAAGACAACTTCCTGCATATTGCTCACATCAACAGCTATTGCCGCGGACAAATCTCCAACGAAACAGATGAAGCACTTGAGGCCATATCCCTTCTCAAAGCACATCCGCATATCTTCTCCGAATCTTATCTTTCTCCGTTGAACGGAACTCGGCTCGTCGTTCAGAACGATGCTCCTATCAGCAAAGTTACTGTTACATGCCTCAAGAAGTTGGGCTATGAACCGACGTATAACGGCATGAAGAAGGCAATCTTTGACGGCGCGGCCGGTGTGTTAGTCGATGACGGAACGATCGGCAAACTCTTAAGCGGAAAGGAAGGCGTCGAATATTGGGAAAGCAAAGAAACCAAAACAACTGGCAGTTTCAAAGTTAATCCTGCTATTAGCCGTTTCCTGATTGCTTCCGCAAAACGCGCCGACGGTTCTTTCGTTGTTGACTCCTTCTCAACCGACGGCGGCTGCTACCTGCGCAACGTCATCGTTGAAAATGGACTCCTCCTTGTGAAGTTCGGAGCTCTGAATCTCAATGAATATGCGGTTAAAGCCAGCCTTAACGGAGCTAGAGCTTTAGGCCTAAAGAGCAAAGGACATCTCTCCGTCGGAGCCGATGCAGACATCTCCATTCTGGACATTCAAAATGAAAAGGCCTTTGCCACTATTGTTGAAGGCAACGTCATCATGCTGGACGGTCAGCTTTTAGGAAAAGGCACAACAATCATTTGCGATGAAAGGGGCGCCTCCACTCTGGCTAAACGCGGTATCAAGCACATTGTGAAAGAGGAATTCTCTCTGAAACAGATCACCGATCGTTTCATTCCTTAATCCTGCAGTCGATTATTCTCGGCCGTCCTTTTCGGACGGCCATCTCTTGGACGTGGGTAGGCTTGTCTGAAATTTCTTCTATAAAAGAAATTTTTATGTTTATGAGATTTTTTTTCTTTCGTAAAAGAATTTTTATTATTTTTGAAGAATTTTCATTTGTCTTAGCAAGGAAACAAAGGAATTTGGTTACTTTACAAAAAGCAAATTCCTGCCGAGCTCAAATCACAAACTTTCCGATCGATCCATTTCTTTTGAACAACCTTGGAAACCATAAGCGGGATCTAACATAGTTGAATGCGATTTGTTTCAAATCTTGTCAAGGTTTTCACGGACAAAACCTCCCAAATTCAAGTTTGCCCACGTTTCTGCCTTAACAAATATTGAGGTAATTTCTGATAACAATTTTGCGGGATAGCCCTGATAATGACTCCGTGAGAAGTCTTATGCGCCAATCGGTCTGACTAGGTTTTGTTTCTAAAACCTCTTCTTTGCCTCCAACTGACAGGTTTTAGGCAAACGAGGCAATTAGGTCTTCAACCTTCGATCGAAGGAGAGGAGCCGACCCCATTAGCGGCTTAGCAAATAGCTCTGATTTTCCTCCCAGAAAGTCACTTCTTTGATTCGATGACTAAAACTAAATTTATTTATCTCAACCGCCCAAGGAAATTTATATGTTAAGTATCTGCATCGTTATTGCTTCGATTGCGGCCGCGGCTTACTTGATTTTCAAGAAGTATTACGCGCCCGGCGCCTTGTTGTTTGTGGGCCTCATCACATTAGGTGTTGTCGCCTGCATCAGCCCGGACCCTCTGATTACCGGTAAAAAGGCTACTCATCTTGCCGGTCTTGATGTCATTCAGATCTTTACTAACCTGCTTCAGACAAGAACAGCCGGTTTAGGTATGAACATCATGGCAATTGCCGGCTTCACTTACTTTATGGACCAGATCGGTGCTTCCGGCGCCCTGGTGAGATTAAGCGTTAAGCCGCTCAAGCTGATTAAAGCTCCGTACATCGTTATGACACTGGGCTTCATTCTGAGCTTAATCCTTAACGTTTTCATTCCGTCTGCAGCCGGCTTAGCCCTCCTGTTGATGGTCTCCCTCTACCCGGTTATGGTCATGGGCGGTATCTCCCGTCAGTCTGCCGCAGCAACCATCTTGGTCGGCGGCTGCTGCTGTTTTGGCCCGTCCGGCGGCAACAACCTTCTGGCTGCTGATCTCACAAAGATGCACGTCATGGACTTCTTCCTGAATGTTCAGTGGACCATCGGCTGGGTTGCTGTTATCGCTATGCTCGTTGCCCACTTCTTTATCCAGCGCTGGTTCGATAAGAGAGACCTCGCCAAAGGCATCCTGACTAAGGAAGACTTCGAAGTTCCTCAGCTGACTAAAGAAGACGCCAAAGCCGAAAACGCTCCGCTTTGGTACGCACTCTTCCCGCTGATCCCGGTTATCCTCCTGTTCGTCTTCTCTCCGCTAATGTACAAAGGCATCCGCATGGAAGTTGTGACTGCCCTGCTGGTCTCCACTTTCGTTGCCCTCATCCTTGACGGCATCAGAAGAATGAACCTCAAAGAATCCATCGGCACGATAAAGACTTTTGCTCAGGGTATGGGTAAGGTCTTTACCTCCACCGTCTTCCTGATTGTCTGCGCGGAAGTGTTCGCAGCTGGTTTAACGAAGTCCGGTGGTATTGCTGAAATCATCAACTCCGTTTCCGGTATGCAGGCTGGCGGTTACGCTGTCTTCACCGTTATGTTCCTCATCGTCGTCGGTTCCGCCTTCGTGATGGGCTCCGGCAACGCCGCTTTCTTCAGCTTCGCTCCAATGATTCCGGATATCGCAGCCAAAGTTGGTTTGAACGCTGCATTCATGATTTCTCCGCTCCAGTTAGCCTCCGGTATGGCTCGTTCTTCCAGCCCGATCGCAGGTGTGACGATTGCTATTGCAGGTTTGAGCGGACTCAATCCGTTTGATTTGATCAGAAGATCCATCCCCGTCATGGTAATTGCCATTATCGCTACTTACCTCCGTTCGCTGATGCTGATCTAGTTTTAGACTGATCTGATTCAACAAGAGGCAGCCAGCTGCCTCTTGTTGTTTCTGCCTATCCGTTTTAAGCCGGATGGAACAGATGCCCTCCCTACATACAAACATCTCCATCACCTTTGTTCTCCGGCTTTTTCTTCTTCTTTTTGTTGCCCCACTGGTTGCCTTCAGCAGCCATACGGACAAGCTTCGGCTCGAATTTCGCCAGGACATCTACCAAATCTCTCTGGCCGTCGATCACCTTATTGATGTCTTTATAGACTTCAGGAGATTCGTCCAGGGTTCCTCCGATCAAAGAGATGCTCTGTTCCTTGAGGATCTTTTTCATATCGGCATGTTTCAAGGTTCTGAAAGCAGCCGCTCGGCTCATCACTCTGCCTGCGCCATGAGAACAGGAATTGAAAGATTCCGCATTTCCTTTACCTCGAACAATGAATCCGGACGAACCCATAGATCCCGGCACCACACCTAACTTACCTTTGCCGGCCGGCGTTGCGCCTTTTCGATGCACAATGAGTTCTTCTCCGTCATACATCTCTTTCCAGGCGAAGTTGTGGTGGTTTTCTACAAAACCCAATACGCCGCAGCCTAAAGCTCCGATCACGCTCTCATGGATCAGCTCATGGTTGGCTTCAGCGTATTTACCGCAGAGCTCCATGGCCTCCCAGTAATCTTTTCCTTCCTGAGAATCTAATTCCAGCCAAGCCAAACGCTTTAAGTTCTCAGGCAGTTCCGGATGGAGCTGCTGAGCCAGTTCAGAGAAGTGATTCGCAACATGCAGGCCTAAGCCTCGGCTTCCGGAGTGAGACAAAAGCGCTGTATAGATCCCGGCCTTAATTTTTAAGGTCGGTTCATCAACGTCGTTCTCCACCGTGAGCTTTCCGAATTCAACGAAATGGTTTCCGTGACCGCTCGTTCCCAACTGAGAAGCTGCACGCTTGAAATTCTCTTTGACGACGCCAGATTTCCTCCATAACGGATCCTCCATTACCTTGTGCGTACGCTTTCCGGGCTCGAACGTCACACCTACGCCGAAACGCGTTTCATCCAAAAGTGTTGCGCCGAATTTGCGGCGATCTTTTTCGAATTCTTCGTAAGGAATATCAAGAATCGATATTCTCATGCGGCAGGCAATATCCACGCCGACAGCATACGGAATCACTGCGTTTTTAGTCGCCAGCACGCCGCCGATCGGGAGACCGTAACCCTGGTGAGCATCCGGCATCAGAGCGCCTCCGACGGAAATCGGCAAACTAACAGCCTCATCCATCTGTTCAAGCGCTCTGGCTTCGACCTTTTCTGTGCCCCACAACTTCCAAGGTGCCTTTTCTTTCCTCTCGCTGTAAACGATTCGGCCACTTCGGAATTTCTCCAGTTCTTCGGCTGCAGCTTTGAAATTTTCTCTAACTTCTTCCGGGATATCTACCTGCTCCAAGACTTCTGTCGGATTGGCAGATACCGCCAGTTTGCCGACCAGAGGTTTTAATTCAGAATCCTTTTTACCGGCTGCATAGGATTTTCCGAGGGCTTCATAGAGTTTTGCTCTGATCTCGGCAACTTTGGGAACTTTCAATTCCTCTAAATCTTTTCCTTTAATCATGATTCTCTCTCTTAAATTTAGGCACGTTGACGACCAGGCACTTTCCGTCTTTTTCTGTCTTTACTTTTTGACCTGTAAACAATTCCAGAACCTTGATGCAGCTTTCAAGATGCTCTGATGAGCCCTTGGTTAAAAAGCTCCCTCCTGCTGCAAAGAAAAGCGGAAGAATGATCTGGTCAGCTAAATGAGTTTCAATCGGTGCTGATGCCGCAAGAAAACCTCTAATCTTTCTTGCCAGTGCTTCAGAAGTGTCACCGTACTGAGCAATTTCACTGAATACCGTAGGATTCCGTCCTGTCGTCCTAACGATTACCGCAGCTCCCGGTTCCTCGATGTCGGGATTTTCAGTGATCTCCAATTCATCAAATTTAGGTGCGGAGACTCCTGCCTTCAGGCAGGGCAAGAAGCGCCTCCTCCTTTCGAATTTCTGTTAAATAGGTTCGTCTCTTTTCCAGCAGATGCAGCTTCTTGCAGCTGATGCCAGCCGAAATTCGGGTTCCGTCAAGCTTCCGAACATCAAAGAACCCGGATGATCGACGGCCGAAAATGAAGCCTTCTTCTCCCTGGCAGGCAACTTTGTCAAAAAGACGAAAGCCATTGACCTCAAAGGGCGCCTGATTGCGCTTTCGAATGCCGCCTTTGAGGATGGAAAGCTTATGAATCTGCCGGTTGTTCCGACGCGTCTGCTTCTGGAAGAAGAATTCGCCGAGCCTTTCGGCGCCGAGGTTGCCGGCGATGCAGAAAGCATCTGCACAATGCGACTTAGCGATGTCGTTCGCGATCCGTGCGTGCTTAGTCCGATAGCCGTAGGTGTTGTTCACTTCCAGCTCAGGATGCGACGCCTTCAGGCGATTCAGCACCTCCCAGCGCATAATTCCCATGAAGGCTTCCGCGCGGAACGATTGTCCGCGCTTTGCCTTCAGCGTGATTTCACCGCGATGAAGCGCCTTATGGCATGTCTCACAAAGCGTAATCAGGTTGCCGGGTGAATCGCCGCCTGTACGTCTGCTCTCCAAGTGATGAACATTGAGCACCGGGTCTTTTGATCTGCCGTGACAATGCTGGCAAACGTGCCCGTCTCTGAAAAGAACATACTCGCGGACGTTCCAGAAGCCGAGCTGTTCACCTTCTTGGTACTCTTTCCCTGAAATGTCGGGATTCTTCAGCAGCTGCATGTCGAAAGACGCCGTTTCCACGGTGATCTTTGTGACCGGCAGCAATCGAAGAACCGCTTCTATGCGCGACAAGTGCGCGTTGATTCGGTTTTCAACCGACGGTGCAAGCCAGCCTTTGCGCTTGGTGCGGATGCGGTTGTCGAACCTCGGTGCGCGGTAGCGAGTTTTACGATTTCTGCGAGCCCGGCGCAACTCACGACGCGCAGAGAGCAGATCGGTGATGTCCTGCCGCAGTTCGACTTCGGATGCATAAAGTTCAGCCTTTTCCGTGGATGCGGAAAGGCCGACATGTTTGTACCCGGCATCAACGCCCAGACTCACCGGCTGTTTGGTCTCACCCGTTGCAATCGTCAGCTGAATAGTGAAAGGCGTGCGCCTTACCACAATAGCTTTCTTCTCTTTAAGCAGAAGGCGCGCTTTTGCCGGTGAACAGGGCATCAGCGGTTTTCCGCGTTTGTTCCTAACAAATACTCTCAAGTTTGTCTCCTCGGTCTTTCGACCGGTTGTGATCCTTCGCCAATGTTGGAAGGGGTTTCAAGCCGACAGCACCGCTCCTGCCTCTCAGAGCTTTTAACCATCGGCCGCAGAGCGCGGGACTAGGATCTGCATCCCGCGGTGCCTATAGGTTCCCGACCAACGTAGTCCGCCAAACGACGGCCTGAGGCTAGTCAACTAGAGGCTTTTTCAAGCCTCGGCCTTTAGGCCGAGGTAGTTGACTTTCTGTACTGCTAACGGAAGAAGCACGCTTTGAAGGACCAGCGAGACACTCCCTCCTGTGCCCACAGCAAACTGATAAGTTCCTGCTTTAATCTTTTTAGGGATAAAGAGAAGATCCTCTGAACCGAGTTCAGCACCTTCAAGTTTTGCTCCGCAAATTTCGGCAGTAGCTAAAACACCGCAAAGATGCTGTCTGCGCAGACCGGATTGGTTGCGATCCTTTCGAATGGAGTGCATTTCGAATGGTTTTCCGAGAATGGCAGAAAGCGCTAAAGCGGAACGAAGAATCTGGCCGCCCCCGTGGCCGATGCTTCCGTCGATTTTTAAAGTTTCCATTTTGTTTTTTCCTTTTTACTATCTGCCATTCTTACTGCAAGAGCCGTGCCAACTTTTCAATATTTCGATAAATCAAATAGTTATCGATAAAGAGAAAATCAAACGTAATTCTAGCCTTATTAAAAATTATAATTTCATATAACTTTATATAAAAATTTATAATCCAATGAAAAAGAAAATTGTCGTATTAGGCTTTCTGGGAACGAATCTAGATCAAGGCGGAAAGCCTCGTTGGGGACGTTGGCGTCCGACGATTTCTTTAGGTCAACAGGACGACCTTCTTGTAGATAGGTTCGAATTGTTTTATGAAAAGAACTTCCTGGACCTAGCTCAGCTGGTTCAGAAAGACTTTCAGCAAGTCTCGCCCGAAACCGAATTCAATCTCCGCGAAGTTGTTCTAAAGGATCTCTGGGATTTTCAGACAGTCTACAGCGGGATCTTCGACAATTTAAAAGACTATAAATTTGATACGGACAATGAAGAGTATTTGGTTCACATCACGACAGGTACTCATGTCATTCAGATCTGCCTCTTCCTTCTGACCGAATCACACCATATTCCGGGAAAACTTCTCCAAACACACATGCAGAAATCTCGGAATCCGAACGGAACCTATACGATCATCGATCTTGATCTTTCCAAGTATGACAAGATTGCCGAACGATTCCATCAGGAGCAGAAAGACGGTATTCGCTTTTTAAAGTCAGGGATTGAAACTCGGAATGCCAAATTCAATGAGATGATTCGTGAATTGGCAACGGTCAGCGTCAAATCTAAGGCACCTATTCTCCTTACCGGCAAAACCGGCGTCGGCAAAACCAAGATGGCTCGCCTCGTTTACGAGTGGAAGAAGCAAAAACGCATGGTTAGTGGCAATTTTGTAGAACTCAACTGCGCCACTTTAAGAGGCGACGCCTGTATGTCTGCACTCTTCGGCCATGTCAAAGGTGCATTTACCGGCGCCGTTGAAAATCGTAAGGGCCTGCTCAAAGCCGCTGACGGTGGCCTTCTCTTCCTCGATGAAATCGGTGAGCTCGGACTGGATGAACAGGCGATGCTGCTTGGAGCCCTGGAAGAAAAGCGGTTTTTCCCGTTGGGTTCCGACAGCGAGGTCACGAGCGACTTCCAGCTGATTTGCGGTACCAACAAAAATCTTTCCCTGATGGTTAAAGAGAAAAAGTTCCGTGAAGACCTTCTCGCCCGTATTCAGCTTTGGTCATTCAACATTCCTTCGCTGAAAGACAGACACGAGGACATTGAACCGAACCTGGATTATGAACTTCAGCAGGTTTCATTAACTACCGGAAATCTGTTTAGTTTTAACAAGGAAGCTAGAGAAAAATTTCTTTCTTTATCCAATTCCTCTGAAGCCTTATGGAAGTCGAACTTCCGGGACTTGTCCGGTGCGGTCACGAGAATGTCTACGCTTTCGGAAGGCGGGCGAATTACCGAAAGTGATGTCGAATCCGAATGGAATCGACTGCTCAGGCAGTGGTACCCGGAAGGACAAACAGAAAGTGAGAAACCTTCTCTGCCGCCGGTTCTTTCCGAGGAGCAATGGAAAGAACTCGATCTCTTTGACCGTTGCCAGTTAGAAAAAGTCATCGACGTTTGCCAATCCTCCAAGAATCTCGCTGATGCCAGCCGTAAACTTTTCGCTCACTCACTTTCAGAAAAGAAGTCAACGAATCACTCAGATCGACTGAGAAAGTACTTAGCTAAATTCGGTTTGAGCTGGACTGATTTACATAAGGATTGATTTACCGAGTTAGGAGAGGACAAAGACTTATCGACTTAGATCCTAAACCACGGAAAATTTACTCAATCTGGCTTTCCTCCGGCTCAGATTCGTTTCTTCAAGTCCATACTTGAAAAATCGCAATGAAAGAACGACCTGCTATTGGTTTGTTCAAGGGAGTCAAAGAAATGCCAGTACTCGCAGCCGTCGCCGTACCTCATCCGCCGCTTATTATTCCTGAAGTCGGCAAAGGCGAAGAAAAAAGAATCCAGCACACCATCAATGCCTACCAACAGGCTATGCGGTTTTTAGCCCGCTTTAAACCGGACACTGTGGTTCTGACGACTCCGCACACCGTGATGTATGCGGATTATTTTCATATTTCTCCGGGCAAGAGCGCCTGCGGCGATTTATCTCGCTTTAATGCTCCTCAAGCAAAAGTCGAAATTCCCTACGACGAAGATTTCGTTCATCAGCTTGAAAGCTACTGCCAGGAGCATCATATCCACGCAGGCACTTTAGGCGAACGCGATCCTTCTTTGGACCATGCCACCGTGGTTCCGCTTCTCTTCTTAGAAGATTATCTGAATGATTTTGAGTTGGTCAGAGTCGGTCTGTCCGGCCTTTCAATTGCCGATCACTATCGTTTAGGCGAAGCGATTTCTGCTGTTGCCGATAAAACCGACAAGCGTGTCGTGATGATTGCAAGCGGTGACTTGTCTCATAAAGTCACCGCCGAAGGTCCCTACGGATTCTCGCCGGAAGGCCCTAAGTTCGATAAAGAACTGATGGAATGTTTTGAAGACGCCGACTTCCTGCGCATGATGACCATCAAGCCGGAAATCTGCGAATCGGCTGCCGAATGCGGCCATCGTTCCTTTGTCATTATGGCCGGTGCCTTTGACCGCAGAAACGTTGACGCTCACGTTCTGTCTTATGAAGGTCCGTTCGGTGTTGGTTACGGCGTTGCCACCTTTGAAGGCGAAGGTTCTGATCCGGATCGCGATTTCTTGGACAAGCTCGAAGCTATTGAGGATAAGGAATATCACGAGAGACTCGACAAAGAAGATCCGTATGTAAAACTGGCTCGTTTGAGCGTTGAAACTTTTGTGAAGACCGGCCAATACGCTCCTCTTCCGAATAATCTTCCGGCCGACATGATGGATAAAAGAGCCGGTGTGTTTGTATCTCTGCACGAACACGGACGTCTGAGGGGATGCATCGGTACAACAGAACCGACTCAAGCCAATATCGCGCTCGAAATCATCGCCAACGGTGTTTCTGCCTGCTCTCGAGACCCGCGCTTCCCGCCTGTCCAGCCTGAAGAGCTGAAATATCTTGTTTACAAGGTTGATGTCCTGGAACCGGCTGAAAAGATCTCGTCTGAAGACGAACTCGATCCGAAAGTTTACGGCGTCATCGTTGAAAAAGGAAGCCGCCGCGGCTTGCTCCTGCCGGATCTCGAAGGCGTGGACTCGGTTGCTCAGCAAGTCAGCATCGCCAAACAAAAGGCCGGTATTGCTGAAAACGAATCCGTTCAGCTTTATCGCTTCAAAGTCGTAAGACATTCATGATTATGAACCGCGAACAAGTTCTTTGTGACGTTTGTCCTAAGTTCTGTAAGCTGAGAGAGGGTCAGATCGGCTTCTGCCGAGCAAGATCCAATATCGGCGGGAAGATTGTTCCTATCAATTACGGGCAGGCAACTTCCCTAGCCTTGGATCCGATCGAAAAGAAGCCGCTGATGCGTTTCTGCCCCGGAACTTATATCCTTTCTTACGGCAGCTACGGCTGCAACCTTCGCTGTCCGTACTGCCAGAACGCCTCTATTTCGATGGCGGGACCGGACAACTGCCCTCACCGTTTGATCACTCCTGAGGGCTTGACGGATCTAGCAGTTGATTTGAGCAAGCAGGAACCCGGCAACATCGGGGTTGCTTTTACTTATAACGAACCGACGGTGTGTTTTGAATTTATTCGAGATACATCCAAGCTGCTGCATGAAGCCGGATTGAAGTCCGTCGTTGTAACTAACGGAGGTCTCGTCCGGAAGTACGCTGATGAACTCCTTCCGCACGTCGATGCTTTAAATATCGATTTGAAAGGGTTTTCTGACGAGTTCTACCGTTATGTGAAAGGTGAGTTCGACACCGTTAAGGAATTTATCAAGGCGGCCGTCGAACACAAATGTCATGTAGAACTGACAACTTTGGTGATCCCGACTAAGAACGACGATCCGGAAGAAATGGAACGGGAAGCCGAGTGGATTGCCTCTATATCACCTGACATCCCACTGCATTTGAGTCGGTTTTTCCCGCGATATAAGGTCGATGATCTGCCGCCTACTCCTGCTGAAACCATCTATCGGCTGAAGGATATTGCTGAGAAGAAGCTGAAATACGTATACACCGGAAATCTCTAACAGCTGTCGGGGGTTTTTGTTCAAGCCGTCCAAAGAAGCATTAGCAATACTTGTCCAGAGATAATTCTCAAGAACATGGCTAACGGATACACGGTTGAATAAGAAATTAGAGCTATCCCTTTGTCCGACAAACTGGAAGCAAATCCTAACAGGGAGGTATTGGTTGAACATCCGGCTAAAAGACCCGCAATCGAATGGAAATTCATGCGGTAGCGGGTTCTTGCCAAAATACCGACAGTTGCCAAAGGAATAATGGTGATCGGAAGGCCCAACGCGACGTAAAAGAAGCCGCCTCCGTTGATAAACGAATTGAAGAAAGGCTCTCCGGCCGCCAAACCTACACTGGCTAAGAAAAATGCCTGTCCCCACTCTCTAAGCATTAGATTTGCGGAATGAGTCGTGTAAGTAACCAGATGAAACCTCGGTCCGAAGTAACCGAGAAGAATGGCAGCGATCAGAGGGCCGCCCGCTAAACCCAACTGAATCGTGACCGGCATATAGGGAAAAGCAATCGGAAAGGCTCCGATAATCACACCGAAAGCCAAACCGGCAAAAATTGCTACCACGTTGGGTTTTTCCAGCTGCTTCTCTCGATTACCCATCAATGCTGCCAAACGGGCAATGGCATTTTTAGGACCTACGCAGCTTAAAGTGTCCCCCAATTGGAGGCGAAGCGTGTTGTAAGGAAAAAATGTGACGCCTGCCCTCGTTACTCGAGTGATGTTGACTCCGTCAAATCTGGACAGATGGAGATCCTCAATCATCACTCCGTTCATTTTGCTGTCAGTCACTCTGATTCTTTCGTTACGTATCGGCGAATGAGCGGTGGCAAGGTCAATGGATGGATCTTCTTCTCCGCAAAAGGCACAAACCGCAGTCTTATGTTCTGCATTGGAAACAATTCGCAGACGATCACCCAAATAAATATAGCTGTCGGCGGTAGGACTGGTAATCGTGCCGTCATGCATAACTCTTGAACAGATGAAGGGACGGCCGATTATTTCTCGAATTTCTCTCAGCGTGATGCCTTGGAGCGCTTTATTAGTCGTTTTGACGTGGTAATAGATCGGAGCTCTGTTCTTGACTTGCTGAGCCTCTTCCCAGTATTTGTCCTCCTGAGCTAAATTAACGCCAAATAACTTCTTCAGACCAAGAATGACTCCTATCACAGAAAGGATCGCAAATGGATAAGCGCAGGCATACCCGACAGTAATATCCTGTTTGGAGCCTAATGACTGAAGAGCCTCTTGTGTTGCACCGAGACCGGGCGTGCTGGTGACTGCCCCAAACATAATGCCAAGGATTTCAGGAAGGGAAATGCTGTTTGAAAATAGGAAATACAGTGAAATAGTGATTAAAAGGCTTAATCCGACAGCGAGCATCATCAAGCCGGTCAGCTCGAACCCGCTGCTTTTGAAAGTCGCAAAGAAAGACGGACCAACCTGCAGGCCGATAAAGAAGACAAAAAGGACAAGGCCGAAATTTCTAAAGAACGCCATCATTGCCGGATCAACTTTGACACCGGCGTAACCCACGATCAAACCCACAAACAAAACACAAGTTGCGCCCAGTGATAGTCCGAAGATTTTTTTGCGTCCAAGACCAATGCCAAAAGAAATGATGACACTGTAGACAAGGAACCCGTGTGCGAAGGATGAAGTATCAAAGATGAGTGACAGCAGCCAATTCATGACGGTTGATTTTATGGAATTTGAGGTTCCCAAAATCATAAAAAAGTTAATCTCCAAAAACAGAATCAAAACTTAGGATTTCCCTTACATTGCTCCTCGGATTTGATTTAAATCAGCCGCCTAATGTTCTTTCTTATGGCTGCAAGCTTCGTTGTCCAACGAGATGACTCGATTTCGAAGAGTCTCTTAACACCCCCTCTAATTTTGAATTCCTGTTAAGAGAGTTTCGCAATTACATTCGCTCGAAAGTAATTCATTTTAATAATAAGTAAAAAAGTGATGTTGCGATAATCATGGGGATAAAAATTAATAAAATTTTTATCTTATTGATTTTTAGTATTTAATACTTGAAATTGATACGAGTGATATATATCAATTTTGTTGATACATAATTGATACTAAGAAAATCATTAAAGGATCAGCATCTATTCAAGGATTTTTTGGACTTCTTCTCCTCTAACCTCTGTCTTAAAACCACGACCAACTTCTTCTCTTCAGTTTCCGGCTTTTAGCCTCAAAAAGCGTTAACCACTTAACTAAATTGACGGCAATCACTTCCTTTCCTTTGAAAGTGTTTCCCATTGAACACTTCATTTTTTCTGCTTTTGTTAACCTGCAATCATCTCAAGGAATCTACAAGGAGCATCAAAAATGAGTTCACCCGCAATCAAATTATTGACTGCCTCCGTCGTCCTTTGCTTCGGCTGCGCTTCTTTTGCCGCCAATCAAACGATCAATACGGACTTAGTCGTTGTCGGCGCCGGTTCTGCCGGCCTCTCTGCTGCCGTTCAAGGCGCAGAACTCGGCAAAAAAGTCGTTCTTCTTGAAAAAAATCCGTATGTCGGCGGCAACTCTCAGCACGCCGAAGGCTTGTTTGCCGTAGATTCCGAATGGAACCGCTTACGGAGCGATCCCCTGACACGCCAACAGGCATATGAAGCCTTCATAAAAAAACAGAACCATTTAGTCGATCCGTACAAAAACAAGGATTTCGTCGAAGGTTCCGGTGAAAACATCTCCTGGCTCGCCTCTCACGGCATCGAATTTGAAGTCCGCCGCGAAACCCCGGACAAAGACAATACTTGGCACATCATTAAAAACTACAAAGGCACTGACCACGGCGCAGGCCTGATCAAAGGTATGAAAGACGCCGCTGATAAATTAGGCGTCACGACGATGGTTTCTACGCCTGCCACAGACCTTATTACGAAAGACGGTAAAGTCGTAGGCGTAGTTGCCAAAGATGCCAAAGGCAATACGTACACGATCAACAGCAAAGCCGTGATTTTGGCTTCCGGCAGTTTCGGCGACGATCCGAAGAAAGTCAAAGAATGGGGCCACCGCGATCCTGAAGGCTGGAAGAGCTCCGTGCCTATCAACAAGACCGGTGACGGAATTGTGATGGCCACCAAGATCGGTGCTGAAAGAGGCCCGGTCAGCTTTATCGGCCACCTTGGTACTGAAGGCAAAGGCATTAAATTCCTCAGCAACCTCTATGCCGTTTCTTGGCAGCCGTTCAATCTCTGGGTCAATTCCGACGGCCAGAGATTCACAGACGAATCCACCAGCAATGCTTTCAGCGAAGCTGCCAACGGCATTTATGCTCAGCACGGCCATTACGGCTGGGCCATCTTCGATACCAATACAATCGACTACTGCATGACCAAGGGTATTGATTCGGGCATCGGCGTTTTGGTACCGGTCGGCACACAGCTCAAGAACCTCCAGCAGGACATCAAAGATGCATTAGCAGTAGACAGCGACGGTTTCAAAGAAGCCAACAGCATTGCAGCTTTGGCCAAGAAGATCAACGTTCCTGCCAAGAACCTTGAGGAAACAGTTGCTGAGTACAACAAGACCTGCGAACTTCAACACGACCCGATGTTCCTGAAAGATCGCCGCTATCTGAAACCGATCAACGGCAAGAAGTACTACGCTCTGAAGCTTAAGTCTTACTTCTTCAGCGCCTACGGCGGCTTGGTCACGAACAGACAGCATCAAGTTCTGGATACACATCACAAACCGATACCCGGACTCTATGCTGCCGGCTTGGAAGTCTCCAATATGGTCGGACCGACCTACCCTGACTTCTTCTCCGGCCACGCATTTGGATTTGCTTCTTATTCCGGACGCCATGCCGCAATCAATGCTGCAGAAACAATGAAATAGTCTCTTTATTCTCCTTTTGAATCGATAATTGTCTGCCCCGGGTTTCTCTATGAAATCCGGGCTTTTTTGTCTTACAACAATCTATGAAGCTATTTTCCATCCTGTTTTCCGTCCAATAGAAGCGATCGAATAGATCAAAGCTATAGAAAACCAGAGCTTCTTTGCCTATATTTGGTTACAACCATTGACATTTAACCTCCTCTGACAAACAATTGTTAGTACAAACCATGGAGGAGTTATATGTCAGGTTATCCTTTCCTCACCTTGACCGGTACCGCTAGAGAACGCGGTTATCAATACGGAAGTCAAGTCCCAGAACTCATCAAAAAGAATATTGCTTTCTATCGAACCATGTTCGAAGGATTCGGCGTACCTTGGGAAACCGCCGGGAAAATCTCTAAAAAATTTGAACCGTTTATTCAAGATTACTATCCGGAAGCTTTAGAAGAGATTTCAGGTGTCGCTGAAGGAGCCAACCTCTCTTACGAAGATATTCTGACTATCAACTGCAGAAGCGAGATTTTGTTTGCGAAACCCGACGGCTGCACGACCTTCGGAATCTTGCCGGAACAATCCTGCGACGGCCATACTTATCTCGGTCAAACTTGGGACTGGCTCAAACCGGCTCGCGACACGACGGTCATTTTGGAAGTTCATGTTGAGGGACAGCCGAAGATTTTGATTGCAGTTGAAGCCGGCATTATCGGCGGCAAAGGCTTGAACTCCGAAGGTATTGGTGTCTGCCTTAACGCTTTAAGTACTGGCAAAGGCGGATTGGGCGTTCCGCTTCACATCCTTTATCGGGCTATCCTTGCCCAAACAAATATCAGTAATGCTTTAGAAGCAGTGACTCAGCCTCAGCGCGCAGGCTGCGGCAACTTTGCCATCGGCTCTGCTCAGGGCTTCCTGATGTGCGTTGAATACACACCGGAAAACTTTGACGTTTTAATGCCGATTGATAAACCGATGTGCCACACCAACCATTACTTGTCCCCGCTCTTTAGACCTCAGGACACGTTCAAACGTGATTTGACGGAGACGTTTATCCGCTTGAATCGTCTCGAGAGACTGGCGTATGGCGTCAAGCACCCCTTCACTCAAAAGGATATGTGGCAAATCTTATCTGACCACGCTAACTATCCGGATTCCATCTGCAGTCATCAGGATCCGAAGGATCCGGTCACAAGGAGATTCTGCACGATTTACACATTGGTGATGGACTTGAACGAAAGGACATTCTGCATTACCGAAGGCGAACCTTGCGATCAAAAGATCTCTAGCTATGTATTGAAGTAGAAAAGAATAACTAAGAATTATTCGAAAATTCTGATTCTTTCCAAACCGCCGGAAGAAATTTTCGCGGCTTCCTTTTTTCACAAGAAAAAATCAGCCTCCGAAGATTTCTCCTCAGAGGCTTTTGTTCAGTTAGCTTTGAAAGCTTCTACTAGAACTGGTGGTTGATACCGACGAAGATCTGCTGAACATTTTTGCCAAGATAATCCGTCCCGTAGCCCGTTATCAACTTGTTCGCATCGAAGTTGAAGTGCAGAGAGCTGTCGGGGCCGGCTTCAATTGCATAACCTGCATTGCTGTCATTGAAGACCGCTTCGACACCGGCATAGAGGCGAGTGCGTTTAGAAAGCGGATAGGCATACTTCGTTCCAAGAGACCAGGCGTTGGCATCATCTTTTGTCTGATTCTTCATGTAGGAAGCTGAAACCATCCACTTGCCTCCCCACAGGGGAGTAGATGTTCCTAACTGAGCCATCCAGAACTTATCTTGAACTGCTTCATTGCTGGCAAATTTCTTTGTGAATTGGAAGACCGGTTTGGTTACGCCAAAGTCATAGCTCACAGCGAAGTTCAAGTATTGGTTATGGGAAGCGTCTTTTGTCGGACCCATCGCAACGTTGCGGTACAAATAGCTCCCCATGATGGAGAAGTTGCCGTTGTCATACTTGGCAGCGTAGTTGTAAATATTGCCGAGCTTATTGGAGTCCTGCGTTCCGGAAGCGTTCTGATGTTCCCCTAATGCAACATAGAAGAAGTTAGTCAGACCGAAAGATGTCGGAAGAACATACTGGATGGAGTTATCAGCACGAACCAAGCCGCCGTCCCAGCCGGTTACAGCAGCAGGTCCGGGGAAGAAGTACGGAGAGTCAGAAGAACCTAAACTCAGTTCCGTCGGATCGTACATAGCAAATACCAGGAAATGCGGCGTGTACTGACGGCCGAAAGACAATTGACCGTATTTACCGCGGATACCGACGTTTGCTTCACGGCTGAAAGCCTTACCTTCATTTCCGAAAGTCTTGCTGCCGTTATCAGCTAAGAAAGCCTGGTCTAAATTGAAGAATACCTGTGTGCCGCCGCCGAGGTCTTCGGTTCCTTTCAAACCGATATGGGAAGCTGTCAAACCGCCGGACTGAAGCCCGGTTCTCCATTCGCCGCCGGCATTGTTCACGCCGACATACATGTCAACGGCACCGAAAATATCAACTTGAGCTGCTTGTGCTGCGGTACCTAAAAAGGCTGCACAAATGAGCGCGGGAAGAGTCTTTTTCATGGTTTTCTCCTTGAAGGATTGGGATATGTTTCCATATTAAAAAAGACCATCACACCAACTTGTTAAGGGCTTAACGAAAACGGCGATAACCACCGCGTAATGTTAAGTGCTTAACACTTTCTTAACCACACTAAAACTAATATGACCTTATGGCAACAGACCTCAATTATCCCAAGGAGGCAAGCATGAATACTCTCAAGCAACTTCCGGAATTGACTGCGTTAGTCGAAGCCGGACAAAATCCTTTCAACCAAGTTCTCATGGATTACGTCGACCAAGGCGGTAAAACGGTCGGATTCATGTATCAGGACACTCCAGAAGAAATCATCACGGCAGCAGGCGCTGCTCCGATTTACCTTCGCGGCACCACTTCCGAAGGAACAGAGATGGCCGAAGCTTTTTTCCGTCAGCTCACCTGTAATTACACCAAGCACACTTACAACGAAATCCTTGACGGCAAATGGGACTTCTTAGATGGCGCTGTTTTGTATAACCTCTGCGACCATTCTAGACGTATCTACGATAACTGGAAGACAATTCCCGGCAATCCTGCGTATCACTTCATGTATGTCCCGAAAAAACGCAGCGAACTGTCTAAAGAGTTCTATCGTGAAGAGATCAATAAACTGATCAAAGCCACCGAAGAACATTTCGGCGTCGAAATCACGAAAGAAAAATTAGCCGAAGCCATCAAGCTTCATAATGAAACACGCCGTCTGCAGCAAGAGATCTATGAAATGCAGAAAGGCGAAGAAGTTTACCTGAGCGGTTTAGAACTTCTGATGGTGATGTTAGCCGGCGTCTCCCTTCCTCGTCCTAAATACAACAAGATGATGAAGGATCTGATTGCCGCATTGAAAGCCGTTGGTCCCAGAATTAAACCCAAAGTCCGCCTGCTCTACACCGGCGGACATGCCGACAACCCAGAGTTCTTCGAACTTCTGCAGCAGAATGACGCGCATGTCGTATCCGACAACACGGGATTCGGCACCCGCGCCGCAGACGTTTTAATCCGTGAAGACGGAGATCCGCTCGAAGCCATCATCGATTATTACTTTGAAGAAAAACCAGCTGCCACTCGGCAGATGGGCACCCAGGTAGAACGCATGGAACGCCTGCTTGACTTGGTCAAACAGTACAAGGCCGACGGCGTTGTAGCCTCCCGACTCTACATGTGCGACCTTTGGGCATTCGAACATTTCCTGATGCGCAAGCGCCTGCATGAAAACAATGTTCCTTTCCTCGAACTCGAGGTAGATTACACGCCGGAAGGCCAAGGCCAGATCAAGACTCGCGTTCAGGCCTTTGTTGAAAGCCTCGCCGACCGTCAAACCGCTTAATAAGAAGGAAAAGAATCATGGCTGAATATGTTACCGGTCTTGAAAGAACTCAAGAATATATCGATCGTCTGCAAGGTGTGCTGCAGTTTTTTGAAACCCTCCCTCAGGAAAAACGCAATCCTGTTCAGGAAGCCGTTGTCGGTTTGATGCTCGATCATTCCAAAAACGTCTTAGATGCTGCCAAGAACCACAAGCCTTTAATGTGCACTTGGTACGGCAACTGCCAGGAAATCCTGGCTGCGATGGGTATCGTCTATTACAACCCGGTTTTTGACCTAATGTTCCATTTGGGTCTTACCGATTATGCCGATGCTAAGGAATGCGATCGCTTCAACCTTGACGATAAGATGTGCTCTCTTGTGCGTTATGCCGTCTATTCCATGGTCAATCGTCTGCATCCGCGTCCCGACTGCTTCGTCGCGATGGCCGAACCCTGCGACGGACAGCTGATGCTGCACCAGGCTTTCGCTGAAAGCGATTACCTCAAGGGCGTTCCCGTCTACACAATCGACCCGAGCTACGGTCATACTGATAAAGACTTTGAGTATGTTGCCAAGCAGCTCAAGGAAATGATCACCTTTATTGAAAAGAACACCAGCGCTAAATACGACGTCGAGAAACTTCGTGAAGTCGTTGAAGAAACGAACAAGCAGTATGAAATCTGGGCTGAAGTCAACGAACTAATGCGTGCTTCTCCGGCTCCGATGCCTTCTTTTGCTGTCGGCGACGCTTTCTGGGCTTTAACTCAGCATCTGCCCTGCGGCGATCCTCGTGCCACCGCTCTGATGGGTGCCGTTCGCGACTTTGCTAAGGCAAACGTAGAAAAAGGCGTCGGCCCGGTGATGAACGAACAAATCCGCGTCTTCTGGCCTGACTTGAATCCCCTCTGGGGCGAAAAACTCGGTCAATGGCTTGCTGAAGAATGGAATGCCGTCGTTGTCAGTTCCTTCCAGCAAATGACACCTTACGAAAAGATCGATACCTCCACAGAAGAAAGCATGCTCTTCGGCTTAGCGCGCAGAGCTATTGCAGAAGTTCCGATGATTCGTCAGGGCCGCGGCTGGGTCGATGTCGTTGTCGAAGACCTTCGTAATGAAATTCAGAACAACTCGATTGACGCGGTTCTGTTCTCCGGTCATCAGGGCCATAAAGACCAGTCCGGCATCAACCAGTTCATGAAGAAGGCCTGCCGCGATATGAACGTTCCTCTGCTCTCGCTGACAACGAGCCTCTTTGACGAGCGCTATACGCCGTTGGACAAAGTTAAGAGCGATATCTCCAACTTCTTCAGCGCCAACGGCTTCAAGAGAAACGTCCATTAAAATTCGAACATTTTGGAGTGAAAACACATGATTTTTGTCGGATGCGATTTAGGTTCTACGACCGGAAAAATTGTTGTATTAGATGAGAACCTCAGCGTTCTCGGCTCCTCCATTGTTCGCTCTTCCCACGGCCCGATTAAAACTTTTGAAAAGGCCGTGGAGAAGACCGCGGAATCCATGGGTATCTCTACCGAAGAACTGTTGACTAAATTTAAGAATGAAGGCCGTGTCGTCACTACCGGTTACGGCCGCAGCAATCTTCCCGGTTACACGGATGAAGTCTCTGAAATTTCCTGCCACGCCAAAGGCGCCAGTCATCTTTGCCCCTCTGTCCGCACGATTATTGATATCGGCGGTCAGGACTGTAAAGTTATCTCTGTTGGGCCACAAGGGAAAGTTTTGGACTTCCAGATGAATGACAAGTGCTCTGCAGGCACGGGACGTTTTTTTGAAGTTATGTCCCGTGTACTCGACATTGATCTGACGCATTTAGCCGAAGAAGCCCTGAAATCCAAAAAGCCCTGCTCGATTTCTAAACAGTGCAGCGTCTTTGCCGAGTCGGAAGTCATTTCGCTCGTCAATAACAGCGTTCCGCTGCCGGATATTGCCGCAGGCATCCATGAATCTATCGCCAGACGTATTCATGGAATGGCCTTTAAGGTGGGTGTGGAAGAAGATGTTGCGCTGACCGGCGGCTGCTCAAGCAACAAGGCGCTCAGAAAAGCTTTGGAAAAACGTCTTCATTTGCCCTTAGCTGAACTCACCATGGATCCTCAGCTGATGGGCGCTCTTGGCGCAGCCCTTTTTGCTAAGGAACATTACGAAGAAGAGAAAGCTCAGGCTTCTTAAAGAGTTAAACGGGGATTCATTATGACCGACTTTAAGACAACTTTATTAGAACTCGCAGAGCCATCCGATAAGACGTATGCTTCGGAGGATCTGAAAGCATTGGAATCGAAATCCAACTTCGTCTTAAAGTCGGATGCTGTTGAAGACCTCGGAGGCCCTGAAGGTTCAGCGGTCTTTCTGGAGTATTCCGCCTCCTCAAACCAACCCTCCTTTGCCGGAATGCTCTGCGAAGATGCATCATCGAACTCTTTAGGGCTTTTTCTTCATTTTTACGGTCAAAAACTTAACGATGAACTTTTTTATCTGGTTCTGCAGAATTTTCGTTCCATGCTTCGTCTTCCCGGCGTCATGGTCAAAGGTGCAGGTAAAGATCTTTGGATCCGAATCGGTAAAAAAGCTCAGGCGCAAGGCATCGGCTTAAA
Source organism: Parasutterella sp. (assembly GCF_057870745.1). NCBI lineage: Bacteria > Pseudomonadati > Pseudomonadota > Betaproteobacteria > Burkholderiales > Sutterellaceae > Parasutterella > Parasutterella sp. The sequence continues at coordinate 57,310 of NZ_DBMALT010000016.1, forward strand.
GGAACTTGCTGCGGTTCTTTCCGCACGCATTCAAGAAGAATTTCCTGAAATTGAATCGGTTCAAGCCTGCTTCCTTCGCGGGCAAGGACCGATTTACAAACAGCTGGACCAGGTCTCGGAAGTTTTTTATCAGAATTCTGAAAAATTAAAAGCAAAAGTCTGGGAAGACCGCGGTTTTAACTTTAAAGACTGCCATGTCCTGGGACACTGCGGCAAATGTGCTGATAAGAAGCTTTGTGCCAACGTCCGCAGAATCGGACGATTAAGCGAAGCACATCGTATCAATCAATAAGGGGAATAAGAAATGAATAATCATCGAGTGATTGCCGTTTGCGGCAAAGGCGGCGTGGGAAAGACCGCTTTTACAACGCTTTTGACGAAAGTCATGATCGAAGATCCGCAGGCCGGTAAATTGCTGTTGGTCGATGCCGACCCCGCTTTAGGTCTTCACTATGCGCTCGGCCGCAAAGAAATCAAGACGATCGGTACGGTGCGTGACGAAATCTTGAGAGTCGCCGAAGAAGGCGATCGTCAGGCTCAGGAAGAACTCGCAGACAAAGTTGACTATCTGACGGCCAGAGTCTTGGACGAAGGCAAAGATTTTTCTTTCCTGGCCATGGGCCATATGGAATCCAAAGGCTGTTTCTGCTCGGTTAATGATTTGTTACAGCAGGCCATCAGTTACTTAACGGATGAATTCAACACTGTCCTTATTGACGGAGAAGCCGGTATTGAACAAATCAACCGCCAAGTTGTTGAAAAGATTGACACACTGATTGTTTTGACGGACTCTTCCTTCCGCGGCATGAAGACGATTTCTCATATCAAAGAAATGAGAGACGAAGGGTTGCTCCCCTTCTGCAAGAAAATCGGCGTGGTCTGACCTGAACTGATTTTGGTTGACTCTGTTTTTGCTTAAAACTAATCGTAAGTTGACTCTTTGTTCTTAGAACTAAATGCAGTTGACCTTTAAGATTTTA